>CAZGAZ010000019.1:0-2897 GCA_964523835.1 uncultured Ruminococcus sp. | reverse complement strand
TGCTCAACGCTTAATTTTATTATAAGGCAATCAGATTCACTGCTGCCGGAAGCAAGAAAATTCAGAGGCAAGAGGCAAGATATTTAATGCTCCTGACCCGTGACCCGTTCCTGCTCAACACTTAAATTTAATTCACTGCCGATGCAAATTTATTTTCTGCTCTGAACATTCGGAACATTCTTATCCCTGTAATCAAGAATATACTTGCACGCCGCAAACACCGCCCCGAAGAAAATAACAGGTCTCCAGTCCGCACGGCTGCGGTGAGAGGAAACATAAACCGCCCTCGGAGCGTCCTTTTCGCCGATAGTGTAAATGCAGGCGGGAATGCCGTTCTCCACCAGCACCTTAGTAGGCTTAACACTCACCAGCGTGTTCAGCACCACGCCCCCCAGAAACGAGGAAATGCAGGCCGCCGCCGCAGTTTTCCCCACCGCCTCAATAACCTCTCTCAGGGTCTGCTCATCAACATAATAACTGTTCATATGCTCTGCTATCCTTTCTTTATAATAATATATGAAATGCCTTTTTTATCAAACCAATGACCGCCGCATAAAACATGTCCTAAACCTTGACCTCCATGTAAAAATCGTCCATTACATAGCCGTTCCCAATGTCAGCGACCCCCTCGCCGACAGTTTCAAACCCCATAGCCTTGTAAGCCGCAATGGTGTTGTCATTGTGCTTGTTCACCGTCAGCCATACCGCCGACAGCCCCCTGCTGCGTGCAATTTCCTTTATCTGCGCCATTGCCGCCTTTGCATATTTTTTCCCCCGCTCATCCTTGTATAAATACAGCTTTGATAAAAACAGCCTGTCCCCGTCGGTCTTTACCGCCGTGTACCCCACGTCGCTGCCGCCTTTCTTGATAAAATAATAGCCGTACCCCTCGTTTTTGATGTACTCCCTCTGCGCCTCATAGGTGCAGAATTTTTCGATCATATATTCCGCCTGCCCCCGAGGCAAGCGCTCCGTCCAGTATTCCGTCCAGATTTCCTCCGCCATAGCAGCCACCCGCCTCAGCTGATCGTCGCTTACAGCCTCCACCAGTTTTATATTTCCCGATTCGCTCATATTATTCGCCGTCCTCCTTCTCCGTAAATTTCCGAAAAACTCCTTTATAATAATTCCGCTTTCCCTCTCCATAACACCGCCGACGATCCCGGGACGGTATATCCCCCCTATCTTTGAAATATCCGCAGCCGACCCGCAAAAACCGCTTTTGCCGTCATACGCTCCGAAAATTATCCTGTCTATCCTGGCATTCACCGCCGCCCCCGCACACATAGGGCACGGCTCTAAATTAACGTACATATCGCAGCCCGTGAGCCGCCACCCCCCAAGAGTCCTGCAAGCCTTGTCAACCGCCTCTATCTCCGCATGAGCCAGAGCATTCCGCAGCCCCTCACGTCTGTTTCGCCCCTCCCCCGCAATAAGCCCGTCCGCTCTTCTCACAATTACCGCCCCCACAGGGGTCTCCCCCTCCCTTGCCGCCTCCCCCGCCAGCTGCAAAGCCCGCTCCATGTAACATGTATCAATATCCATATTCACAGCACCGAATTCATCATGGCAGTAATAACGGTGATCGTCAGCCAGCTGATTATCCACGGGCAGGTAACCATGCACATGACCTTTTCCCTGTTGGAAATGTACATTCCGTAAAAGGGGAGATTTATCTTATTGCTGTGCCTGCACATAAACACGATCATTCCCGCCCCCCCGAGCAGCAGGCAGAAAAGCACCATCAGCATTGAAATATTAAGGTACATTGCAGGATCGGTGCCCCCCAGCCGCAGAAATGTCATGATATAAGTGCACGCCGAAATCACTATCCGCATACATATCCCCGTAAGTATCGACCCCGAACGGATAACGAAAAACCCCACAATAAACGAATAGGTCAGCGTGAATATCCAAGAATGCGTCCCGGGAGAGGTCAGAGCGGCAATAACGCTGGTAAATATCAGCGCACAGCCGTCCCCGAACTGCCGCAGTGTCTGCATAAACAGCCCCCTGTGTACCATCTCGCTTATTACCGGTATTATCACAATGTAAAGCAAAGCCGACAATACCAGATGAACCTTTCCCTCGGGTATCCATATGGTGTTTCCTGCGTCAATGCTCAGAAAGCCCAGCGCAAAGCTCTCCATTCCCAACAAAAGTGTCGTCACCCCGAACACCAGCATAGCCGCAGGCACAGCCGCCCGGAACATAGGCTTGTTAGCTACCTTTAGCGGCAGCATTACCTTCACAGGCATTCCCACCTTGCGAATAAGGTAAAACAACGGCAGAATGCGTTTTGCAATATTAACAACATATGACATAATCAGCGCAGGGGTCTCGCTGCCCATAAAGAAGCCGCCCTTAGCCAGCCCGATAAAAGCGCCTCCCACCCGCACATCCGAAAATATCCACAGAACCGCCAGCTCCAGAAGAGCGAACAATGTAAGGGTCTTGCCCATGAGCGAGGCAGTACGCCCCATAGCGCTGCGCTCCTCCGCCAAAGGGAAATTGCCTATAAAGCCCTCGCCGTCCCGCCATGTTATCTCATCGGGATTTTCCGCAAAATAGAAACCCACATCGGACTTATGCTCAATACGCCAGCTGCGGTAAAGCTCGTTATATTCGGCATTCTGAATTTTCAGCGAAGCGATACGGCTGTCGCTGCTTTTCTTTTTTTTCCCGGGCATTTACGCTGCACCTCCTTTCTAATAATTTTAATTTAGGAACCTTTCCATTTCCCCTACCACGCCTAAGGTCTGCCGCCACTTCCCCTACCATGCCGCCACTTCCCCTACTGCGCCAAGCAACTGCCACCCCTTCCCCTACCACGTCGAGAACAACAGGCAATTGTGACTTGCCTAAAATGAAATGTGACTTTGTTGGTGAAATGCTTG
>CAZGAZ010000018.1:43773-49000 GCA_964523835.1 uncultured Ruminococcus sp. | reverse complement strand
ACCTTTTCATAGCCCCGTTGGTGCCTTTCGCAGAAAGGCGGATTATAAATATGAAAAATGTACTTGATTTCTTTATGACAAAAAAAGGGAAAATAACTCTTATCACTGCGACAGTAATTATTGCAGCAGCCGTCCTTCTTATTGCGCTTTTTTCGGGAAAGGAAAAGGGCTACAGGAGCATAAGCATTTCCGAAATTGCGGGAACTGTAATGACCATCAACAACGGTGATGAATACGCAGCATATAAGAATATGCGCTTAGGGGACGGCTATATACTCACCACATCGCACGACAGCTATACCTGTATGCTCCTTGACAGCGACAAGTATGTCAAGCTTGAGGAGGACAGCCGTGCGTCTTTTGTGGAGCTGGGCACCAATCAAAGGAGAAATACCGTTATCCGCCTGGAGGCGGGGGCTATGACCAATGAGATAACAGCCCCTCTGGCAGAGGACGAGGATTACATAGTAAACACCCCTAATGCCATACTTGCGGTAAGGGGAACTATGTTCCGTGTGGAGGTAACGAAAGACGGAAACGGCGAATATTATTCGGACGTTTACGCTTACAGCGGGACTGTTGCCTGTAAGAGAGTTATGCCCGACGGCAGTATTGTTGACGAGGAAGTGCTCGTTAACAAGGGGTATAAAGCACGCATAAAAATGGACCAGGTAATCACTGTTTATATTGAGGAGAATATTGAGGAACAGGGAGATAATGTTGACCCTATTAATATAAAGGACGTAAATGATGACGATGTTGTAGGCATTTACTGTGCTTCCATGAACGGTCATAAAATGTTTATGACATCAAAAGAGCTGTGGGACGAGATAAACGAAAGAGGCATTGATCTGTCAAAATACCGCTCTGTTTATGACGGAAGCGAGATACCCGAATACACGGAGGCGGAGGCAAGCGAAACAACCGCCCCTCCCGAGGAGGAAACCGGGACAGAGAGCGAAACAACTTCCGCTCCCGCCGAGACGGAAGCTGACGCACCCGAAACGGTAAGTGTCCCTAATTTTGAATTTGATCCCGGGGATTCCCTGCTTCCGCCGGCAATAATCCCTTTAAAGGAAACTTTTCCCGCTGTGACCGATGCGCCGGCTGAGACAACGGCAGCTGCGGAAACTGCTGTTTCCCCGACGGTAACTGCGCCTGATCCTAATTTTGAATATCCTCCGGGGGGTTCTCTGCTTCCGCCGATAATACTTCCGCCCGATGAGACGACGGTGACGGAAACTTCAGTGACTGAGACGGAGACTACAACGGAGACCACTGTGCCCGAGACCGAGACGTCCGTAAGTTTGCAGTACAGACCAAAACCGTCTGTAAACGTGCCTACGGGTTCTGTTACAGAGCCTGCTGTTACAGAGCCTGCTGTTACGGAGCCTGTGACAGAGACGGGACTGCCTGTAAATCCGGTGTATTTCCCGGACGGCAAATTCAGGGATTATGTATCGGATAATTTCGATAGTGACGGCGACGGCTGTCTTTCGGAGGAGGAGCTTTCGGGGGCGGAATATGTAAATATAAGCGGCACTGCCTCTGCGGACGGGGGAATATCTTCACTGGAGGGGCTTGAAAAGCTTACAGGACTTAAAAATCTCTACTGCAATTACAATGAAAATCTGACGGAAATTGACATAAGCAATAATCCCGCTCTGGAAATGCTCTACTGCTACAGCACGGGCATAACCGGGCTTGATGTAAGCAATAATCCTGCTTTGACCTATCTCAATTGCTCGGACACGGAGATTGAACGTCTTGATGTAAGCGGCAATCCTGCTCTGAGAGTTCTCAACTGCTCGGGTACGGGCATATTGACTCTTGATGTAAGCAATAACCCTGTTCTGGAATCCTTGTACTGCGGCAGGTGCAGGCTTGCCTGTGTTGACCTGTCTCAAAATCCCAAGGTAACTGTTTTTGACGCAGAGGGGAACAGGCGTTCTGTAACTGTGGTAAACGGCGTGTTCGATACTGCGGAGATCGACGGCTTTGACTATACAAAGGCAAGCGTTATCTCCGGCGGTGAAATGGGTGATAACGGTGTTATCGGCGGCATTAAAGAGGGCGGTACAATAACCTACACCTATGACTGCGGTAACGGTAAATCGGCAGTGTTTACTTTTGTTCCCACCGGCACATTTGAGACGGACGGCGTTGAGATAAATGCGGAGAATTTCCCGGACAGTGTGTTCAGGGGGTATGTGTCAAGCAATTTCGATACGGACGGGGATGGGGAACTGTCGGTGGAGGAGATTGTGGGAGCGACAGTGGTTTATGTAGACGGTAATTATTATGCTGATGGTGGCATAACGTCATTGGAGGGCATTGAGTATCTGACTGCTCTTGAAAACTTATATTGTCTGCATAATACTAACCTCACTGAATTTGATGTCAGCAATAATACGGCTTTGAAACGTTTGGATTGCAGCCATACAGGTATAACAAGTCTTGATGTAAGCAATAATACGGAGTTGACATTTTTGAGTTACGTAAATACGGGTATAACAAGCCTTGACGTAAGCAGTAATACAGCGTTGACAACTTTGTATTGTAGCGATACAAACATAACAAGCCTTGATGTCAGCAATAATCCAACGTTAATAGAGTTGTATTGCGAGAATACAAACATAACAAATCTTGATGTAAGCAATAATACAGCTTTGAAAACATTGTATTGCCTCAAAACAAGCATAACAAGCCTTGATGTCAGCAATAATACGGCTTTGAAACGTTTGGATTGCAGCCATACAGGTATAACAAGTCTTGATATAAGCAATAATACGGCTTTGGAATATTTTAGCTGCTACAATACAGACATAACAAGCCTTGATGTAGGCAATAATACAGCTTTGACATATTTGGATTGCAGTATTACAGGAATAACAAGCCTTGATGTAAGCAATAAGACAGCGTTGATATATTTGTCGTGCTTCAATACAGGCATAACAAGCCTTGATGTAAGCAATAATTCAGCTTTGAAAACATTGTATTGCAGCAACACAGGCATAACAAGTCTTGATGTAAGCAATAATACGGCGTTGGAATATTTGAGTTGTGACTATTGCTGTCTTGCCTATGTAGACATATCAAACAACCGCAATATAAGAACTCTTGAGGCAGACGGCAATAAATACTCCATACCCGCCAACGCTACAACCTTTAACACGGCGGAAATCCCTGGCTTTGACCCGGCAAAAGTCTCCAATTGGCAAAACTGCACCTTTGACCCGGAGACAGGCATTTTCAAGAATTTCACCGCTGAAGAGGCTACCTATGACTATGACTGCGGACAGGGATATACTGTGACATTTACCCTTACGAATTTGACGCCCGAGCCGCCTGTGGAAGGTGTTGAGATTAGTGCAGCGAATTTCCCGGACAGTGTGTTCAGGGCGTATGTGGCGGAGAATTTCGATACGGACGGTAATGGGTATCTTTCGGAGGATGAGATTGAAGGGGCGAAAAAAGTTGATGTAGATGGTACTGGTCATATTACTAACGGCTCTCTTGTTATTGATAAAGATGGATGTATATCATCATTGGATGGTATTGAGCATTTAACTGCACTTAAAACTTTGAAGTGTGACTACAATGTTAACCTTACTGAACTTGATGTAAGCAACAATATAGCTTTGACAAACTTGGAATGCAATGCTACAGGCATAACAAGCCTTGATGTAAGCAATAATACGTCATTAACAGAGCTAGATTGCAGCAATACAAACATATCAAGTCTTGATGTAAGCAATAATACGGCTTTGAAAAGATTATTTTGTGAATATACAAGTATATCGAGCCTTGATGTAAGCAATAATGCAGCTTTAGAGCATTTGTGGTGCTACAATACAGACATAACAAGCCTTGATGTAAGCAGAAATAAGGCGTTGGATTATTTGCGGTGCAATAATACAGGCATAGAGAGCCTTGATGTAAGCAATAATACGGCTTTGTTTTGGTTGGTGTGCAATGATACAGGTATTACAACCCTTGACGTAAGCAATAATACGGCTTTGACAGATTTGGAATGCTACAATACCGCCATAACAAGCCTTGATGTAAGCAATAATACGGCTTTGACAGAATTGAAATGCTACAATACAAGTATAACAAGTCTTGACCTAAACAATAACACAGCTTTGACATGGTTGGAGTGCAAGAATACAAGCAGTTTAACAAGTCTTGATTTAAGTAATAATACAGCTTTGACAAGGTTGGAGTGCCAGAATACAAGCATTACAAACCTTGATGTAAGCAATAATACGCTTTTGAAAGATTTGTATTGCAACAATACAGGCATAACAAATCTTGATGTAAGCAATAATACGGATTTGGGTGTGTTACGTTGCAGTAATACAGACATAACAAGTCTTGATCTAAGCAATAATATGGCTTTGTTTTGGTTGTATTGCAACGATACAGGCATAACAAATCTTGATGTAAGTAAAAATACGGCTTTGAGTAGTTTGGATTGTAATAACTGCAATCTTGCTTACATAGACATAACGAACAACTCCAAAATATACTCTTTTAAAGCAGACGGCAACAGATACTCAATTCCTGCTGGTGCATTGTCCTTTGACATAACCTCCGACCCGAATTTACAGGGGATCAATCCCTCGAAAATATCAAATGTTGTGGGAGCGGATTATAATCCGCTGAACAGTATATTTGATAATTTCACAAGTGGTTATGTGACCTATGACTACGACTGCGGACAGGGATATACAGTGCAATTCACCTTAGACGTATCGAGTGCGACATTCTCGTTAATGAGCTTGGAGCTTGACGATGAAACCGATACCGACGGAGAGGCGGCAGAAAACGATACGGCAGGAGATGAGACAGAGCCGAGCGGAGATGAAACCGAACCGGGTGAAAATGAACCGGGTGAGAGTGAACCGGGCGAAAATGAGCCGGGTGAGAGTGAACCGGGCGAAAATGAGCCGGGTGAGAGTGAACCGGGTGAAGGTGAATCGGGTGAAAGTGAACCGAGTGAGAGTGAACCGGGTGAGAGTGAACCGGGTGAAAGTGAACCGGGTGGAACTGAACCGAGCGAAAATGAACCGGGTGAAAGTGAACCGAGTGGAACTGAACCGGGTGAGAGTGAACCGGGTGAGAGTGAACCGGGTGAAAGTGAACCGGGTGAGAGTGAACCGGGTGAGGGTGAACCGGGTGAGGGTGAACCGGGTGAGGGTGAACCGGGTGAGGGTGAACCGGG
>CAZGAZ010000018.1:0-43673 GCA_964523835.1 uncultured Ruminococcus sp. | reverse complement strand
TGAAAATGAGCCGGGTGAAAGTGCGTCGGGGGAAGGTGAACCGGGCGGAGAATCCGAAGCTCCGCAGGAGAACGCCGAAAATACAGACAGCGGAGCGGATGATGTTCAACCGCCGGACATGGGTGATATTGCCGACGCTGTGCCTTTAGGCGCAGCAACGGTAATTGCCGCTGCAATGTGCAGGCCGGGTATATTAAAAAAATCAGGAGGAAAAAAAGATGATGATCGATGAGACTGTGAAAAAGCTTATGCAGATAAGCACGCCGAAATCCTTTAAGGCAAGGGAGTTCATATGCTACGAGGGGCAGCCGGGAAATGAGATGTACATAATCCTGCGGGGAAGCGTGGGAATTTATGTAAGCAGCGCTGTGGAGACCCAGGTGGAGGTCTCACGGATAAAGGCAGGGGACTTTTTCGGGGAGATGGCGGTTTTTGACAACCTCCCCAGAAGCGCCTCCTGCATGGCTCTTGAAGATGTTGTGTGCATAGCCATTGGCAGAGACAAGATGGAGCGGTTTATCGGGGCGTGCCCGGAAATGGCAATGAAAATTCTGGAAAATATGAGCAGCAGGATACGCCGCCTTGACAATGAGGTTTTCAAGAGCGAAAAGTTCGTTCGGAACAAAAATCTTGCCCCTTTTGCCGTTCCTCCCGAATATTCCTACAGCCATGCAGTTGATGAGCCCGCACACGACAGCCGTTTTATTGAGACTGTCACCGCAGCCTGCCCTATCTGCGGGAATAATATCACCCTGCCCAATCTTAAAAGGGGCATTATGTCCATGCACAAGCAGCGCAGCGACGGCAGGATAAAATATGCCGAATGCGAGCCGTTGTGGTATGACATCTGGAGCTGCCCTCACTGCCGTTACAGCAATTATTACCTGAGCTTTTTCCGGCTGCAAGCCCCGCAGGCGGAGCTTGTAAAGCGGCTGCTGAGCGAGCAGCATATCCCGGTGCTTACCCATGCGGAGGCGTTTGCCTCGACTTTTGACAGGCTTTTCCTCAGATACCTTCAGGCGATACATATAAACGAGGCTTGCAACGCAAACGACTACACCCTTCTGGGGAAGCTTTGGCTGGGGCTTTACTGGCTTTTTGAGGACGCAGAGGACGAGAAGATGAAACTCTACTGCGCCGGGAACGCCTGTGAATATATTTCAAAGGCTATTACGGAAAATATGATCACCGATGATTTCAGCCGCCGGAACATGGCTCTGACAGCAGCTAACCTTTTGATCCAGACAGGCAGGGAGGATCTGGCGCAGCAGATGTGCGATATTGCTATAAAGGGATGATTTGCATTATGGAGTCATCATATTGCAAAAAAACACAGTAAAAACGACCCGGGTTTTTACTGTGACCTTTATATGGACAAGGGATGATCAAAGCTTCTTTTGCTTTATTTTAATAACTGTATGCTGTCACTTTTTCGGGGAGCGGTTTTTATAATTTCTTTCAGTCCGATCCGGCATAATAAGACCCGCTCCCTTTTTATCAAAAATCACACCGCATTCAAAACGCTGCGTATTTCAGGGAGTATTTCACTTTTGAACTCCGAAGCTCACCGGTTCATCGGTTCACCTCGTATCATTCGGCACCTGATTTTTCTTTTTCTGTCCGAATTTATTTTCAGTGCCGTTTTTAAGACGGGTAATATTGGTACGGTGCATATAAATAAGCAAAGCGCTTGTCACTATGACCATTGCAGTATGCAGCACCGACCTCGGAAGCCCCAGGTTGTAAACAAACATATGCACACAAAAGGTTATCACAGGGTAAGCGCAGGCCGCCAGAATCGACCCCAGTGAAACATATCTGGAAACAGCCACCACCACAATGAAAAACGGTATCACAATGCAGAATGTCACAGGGTCAATGACCAGCAATATCGAGCAGGAGACCAGCACTCCCTTGCCGCCCTTGAAGCCATAGTAAACAGGGAAAATATGCCCCAGAATAGAGAATATCCCCGACAAATATCCCACCGCACGCTCATCAAAAAGATAAACGCTTTCAAAATCCGCACCCAGCAGCATTTCCCAAAGCTTAATGCTGATAAACGCCGCTATCACGCCTTTGAGCAAATCGCCTATAAGAGTCAGCAAGGCGGGCAGCTTGCCGAAGCAGCGCAGGGTGTTGGTAAGCCCTGCGTTTTTGCTGCCGAAATTCCGAATATCCTCATGCTTTAAAAGTCTGACCGCAATTATGGCGGAATTGCAGCTGCCAAGCAAATAAGACAGCACCGCCGTCAGTACCGGAGCAAGAATTATCATGAAAATTTCCTCCCGTTGCAAACCATGAGACTTTAGATCACATATGTCTGTGTCTCAAAGCTGCATTTATTTTATTCTGCTGCCCGCAGGCGGCCGATCGGTAAGTTTTTTTGCATATGCGTCACAATTCATCTGCTTTAAAACGCATATCAATCTGTCAAACACATACGGGTCGTCAAGATCAAAGCTCCAAGCCTCATCGGAATCAAGCCCGACAGCCGCCCGCACATTCTCTCCGAACCACCCGCAGGGTATCTTTTTTATCAGATACATTGAATGATCTATCAGCATCTGATTTGAAGCGTCGCAAGCATAGGACAGCAGTTCATTAAGTATCAGCAGCCCTTTATCCTTCGGAATGCCCGGAAGCATTTCAATGTTACTGCTGATATTGTCATAAAATCTGTCAATGGAATCATCTATGCACTTTTGATAATAAGGCTTATCCAAATAACGTTCACACCTTTTCCGATATTATGCGGCATGACCAATACTTACTTCACGTCCTTGGAATCTCTCTCCCTGACCACGAACCGCACAGGCGTGCCCGTAAGCCCGAAGGTCTGCCGTATCTGATTTTCGATATACCGCTGATAGGAAAAATGGAACAGATCGGCACGGTTCACAAACACCACAAACGTGGGGGGCTTTGCGGACGGCTGGGTCATATAGTAAATTTTCAGCCGCCTGCCCTTGTCCGAGGGAGGCTGTACCCTTGTAGTGGCATAGGAAAGCACATCATTGAGCATTCCCGTGGTTATCCGCATACTGTTCTGGGAATTAACGCTGTTGATAAGCGGAAAAAGCTTGTCCACCCGCTGCCCTGTCTTTGCGGAAATGAAAATAAAAGGCACATAGGACATAAAGCTGAATTTTTCCTTTAAGGTGTTTGTATATTCGTCCATGGTGTTTGTTTCCTTTTCGACAGCGTCCCACTTGTTTATCGCCACAATGCAGGCCTTGCCCTGTTCATGGGCATAGCCCGCCACCTTGGAATCCTGCTCGGTAAAGCCCGTCACAGCGTCTATAACAATAACGCACACATCCGAGCGGTCCACCGCCATATACGCCCGCAGCACACTGTAATGCTCTATCTTCTCGGTAATTTTCGACTTGCGGCGAATCCCCGCCGTATCAATGAAAATATATCTCCCGTGTTCGTTTTCTATCTCCGTGTCCGTAGCGTCACGGGTAGTCCCCGCAATGTCCGAAACAATGGCACGCTCCTCCCCCGCAATTCGGTTGATAAGGGAGGATTTGCCCACATTGGGCTTGCCAATCACCGCAACTCTTATCCTGTCGTCCCCCTCGTCCTCGGAGCTTTCCTCGGGAAACGCCTTGAACGCCTCGTCCAAAAGGTCACCCGACCCGTGCCCGTGCTGTGCGGAAATGGCAATAGGGTCGCCCATTCCCAGATTGTAAAACTCATAAAAAGCCGCAGGCGGATCGCCTATAGAGTCGCACTTGTTCACCGCCACAATAACAGGCTTGCCGCTGCTGCGAAGCATTGTCGCCACCTCGTAATCGTCCGCTGTGACCCCCGTGCGCACATCCGTCATAAACACGATAACATCGGCACTCTCGATAGCCGCCTGAGCCTGCCGCTTCATCTGCTTTAATATGATATCCTCGCTTACAGGCTCAATGCCTCCCGTGTCCACTATCATAAATTCACGGTTCCGCCATTCGCATTTGGTGTAAATCCTGTCACGGGTGACCCCCGGTGTGTCCTCAACTATAGAAAGCCTCTTGCCAGCCAGCTTGTTGAAAAGCGTGGACTTCCCCACATTGGGGCGACCCACCACAGCCAGTATGGGCAGCGCTGTATTTGCCATAATCATCCCTCCTGCATAAAACTTTTGCCCTTGCATGCCTTTGCACTCTTAAATTTTCGGAAATGCCTATTTGATCGCTTTAAGATTTTCCGATTCAAAAAAACTTTGATCGGCAGTTCCTTATATGTTTTTTCGGGAAACCTCACCGCCCGCATTATCTGCCCAGAATCGCATTCAGCAGATCGCCGCCGTCATTTTCCGTCAGCCTGATCTTCACCCCCAGCGCCTTTTCCACATCGCATATGCGGCGATCGTCCAGAAAAAGATCGCTGTCATGCTTTATCATGGCGCTTGTGAGCAAAAGCTCTGTTCCAAGGGGCTTGTCCGCCAGCTGTTCCGTTATGTCGCCTGCGGTTATGAGACCCGCTACGGTTATTGTTTCCCCGAAAAATCTGTTTTCTATCCTGTAAACATGGCATATGATATCCGGAAATTTTTCCGTGACCTTTTCCGTGAGACTCTTTATAAAATCATATGCCAAAGCGCCTGTCGCAATGGATATTTCCCTGTCCGGCAGCTCCCCGTCCGAAACCTCCCCGTCTGCCTTTTCCAAAGCCTCATAAAATTCATCCTCCAGCGAACGCAGCATACCCACGCCGTTTTCATACTGGGGATAGCCCTCGTAATAATCCTCACCCGGAATAGGTCTGCCCGCCGTGAGATAAAACTCGTCCGAGGGGAAAACCAGCCTCGTTCCGTATTTTTCGTAAAACTCTTTCTGAAACTCTTCCATTATGTCAATGCACTCCCCCGCCCCCTTGCTGTCAAAAAGGGTCAAGGGGTACAATCCCTCCCTGTAAGCCGTCAGCCCCACGGGCACTACGGCAATGCTGTTTATATCCGGCATTAATTTTCCGAGATCGGTAAGAGTCCGCCGCAGTTCATCTCCGTCGTTAAGCCCCGGGCAGACAACTATCTGGCAGTTCATGGAAAGCCCCGCCTCAGCCATTTGATAAAGATATTTCAGCTTCTCCCCCGCAAAGCGGTTGTTCATCATTCTGCACCGCAGCTCGGGATTTGTGGTGTGCACGGAAACATTAATGCCCAGCCTCATATCGATTATCCTCCGCACGTCCTCATCGGATAAATTGGTAAGGGTCACATAATTTCCCTGCAAAAATGAAAGCCGTGCGTCGTCATCCTTGAAATAAAGGGTCTCCCGCATACCCCTCGGCATCTGGTCAATAAAGCAGAAAACGCACTTGTTGCGGCAGCTTTGCTTGCTGTCCATAAGAAAGCTGTCAAAGGTAAGCCCCAGATCGTCATACTCGCTTTTGACTATCTTCACCATTACATGACCGCCGCCCCGTTCAAGCAGCAGCTTTACCTCAGCCTCCGCCGAGTAGTACATATAATCGAGAACGTCTGCGATCCTGTGACCGTTTACCGATACAAGCACATCCCCCGCCTTTACCCCGCAGGCAGCGCAGGGTGAATGGGCTGTGACCTCTTTTATTCTTGCAGCCATTTTTATTGCCTCCCGCCTTGCAGCCGTGACCATCCCTTATACTTTACTTCAGGCTTAAACCTATTGTATTTTTTCATTACGAAAAAAGCAGAGAGGAAAAAATCCGCTCTGCTTTCCCGTAGAGAATAAAACTTGTCCTACTTTAAAGAGCCGATGAATTTCTGCGGACCTGTGCACCGGCAAACCAATGCACATGAATATACACCGCAAGACATATGCCCTTAAAATCAGCACTTACGCTTCTTTCTTGATCACTTCGACGCCCTTGTAGTAACCGCAGTTCTTGCAAACCTTATGAGGAGCGGTAAGCTCGCCGCAGTGAGAGCATCTGGAAAGAGCGGGGGCGTCCAGCTTCCATACAGCGCTGCGCCTCTTGTCACGTCTTGCTTTGGAGACTTTTCTCTTTGGTACTGCCATTATTCAGCACCTCCTTACCAAAATTAACTGCCCGGCCTTTCACAGCCGCAGTCGGATTCATTTAAATTTGCGCCGCATACAGGACAAAGGCCTTTGCAGTCCTCCCTGCAGAGCAGCTTTGACGGCATTTCGGGCAGCAGGTCGGAAATCCCAAGCTCGTCCAAGTCAAGCCTGTCGCCCACAGCGACCACATAATCGCCCGTGTCCTCGCCGTAAAGTTCACGCACGATAATATGCTCAAATTCAAAGGAAAAATCCCTTATGAACCTACCGAGGCACCTGCCGCATTCGGCATTGAGCCGTGCATTCACAGTAAGCCGCATGGTAACTATCCCGGCTCTGCTTTCGGCAATTCCCTTAACCTCCACAGGAGGCAGGAACTGCAAGCCCGCAATCTCATCCAGCCTCTCCCGTGAAATTTCGCCGTCAATATCCAGCTTTTCCCCGGGATTTTCAAAAAGCCGCCGTACATCAATAACCATAATACACTCCTGCAAATACAATAAGCAGATTAAATTATAACATTTTTGAGTTCTTATGTCAATACCCTGTAAAATTCTTTACAAAAATTTTACTTCTCCGCAAACTTTGCAACGCTCTCGGGAAGCTCGGGAAGATCAGCGGAAACAGTGAGCACCACATGAACCTCATCCCCTGTAAGCTTGTCCACCTTAGCAAGCAGAGCGCCCAGCGCCTCAAAATCAGCGCCGCCGATCTTCAGAATGGAGTCAACGAAAATCTCCTTGATATCGTAGTTGCCCGCAACCAGCCCCGCAATAAGGCCGTAGAAAGCCTCAAAGGAATAAACGTTGGAAACATCCGTGTCAACGATTCTTACGCTGTGAGGAATATCATATCTCAGCTTGTCGCTCTTGTCAATACATACCACATATCCGTCGGTATTTTTTGATGCCGCATTGATCATATCAATAAGAACCTTGGTTTTGCCCGAGCCCTTTTTACCTGTAATAATCTTTACCATAATTACTCCTTACTCAGCGGCACAAAATTTTATTGCAAATTGCAAAGGTTGTAATGCATTTTATTGCAATGCGTACAGCGGCGCCGCTGTGCCGATGTCCGCAAATGCTATATCTTAACCCGGGGAAACACCCTTTCGGGAAACGCCCACCCAAACGCATCCCTCAAAGCCTGTCCCCCAATCGGGAAAAGGTTCATTATCTGCCAAGCTTCTTTTCAAGCTCGGACTTTCTGTCCTCATAGCCGGGCTTGCCCAGCAGTGCGAACATATTCTTCTTGTAGCTCTCAACGCCCGGCTGGTCAAAGGGATTTATCCCCAGCATATAGCCGCTTACGGCGCAGGCCTTCTCGAAGAAATATACCATATATCCGAACGACGCCTCGCTGGTGTCCTCCAGCTCCAGAACCATATTCGGAACGCCGCCCTCGGTGTGAGCCAGCACTGTGCCCTCGAACGCCCTGCGGTTCACCACAGACATATTCTGGTTCGTAAGGAAATTAAGCCCGTCCAGATTAGCCTCGTCATTTTCCAGGAAGAAATCCTTCTTAGGCTTCTTAATATCTACCACAGTTTCGAACATTACCCGTGAGCCGTCCTGAATGAACTGCCCCATAGAGTGCAGATCGGTGGAGAATATGCAGGAGGAGGGGTAAATGCCTCTCTTGTCCTTGCCCTCGCTCTCGCCGAACAGCTGCTTGAACCACTCAGCCATCATTGCAAAGCAGGGGTCATAGGAAACAAGTATCTCCACACTCTTGCCCTTTCTTGCAAGAATGTTGCGTACAGCCGCATATTTCAGGCAGTCGTTACTGTCAAAATCCGCCGCCAGTTCTTCTCTTGCCTTGGCCGCCCCTGCCATAACAGCGTCAATATCGCAGCCCGCCACAGCAATGGGAAGCAGACCCACAGCCGTAAGCACGGAGTATCTGCCGCCTACATCATCCGCAATAACAAAGGTCTCGTAGCCCTCCTTGTCGGACAGCTCCTTCAAAGTGCCCCTTGCCTTGTCAGTGGTGGCAAAAATACGTTCCCTTGCGCCGTCCTTGCCGTATCTCTTTTCGGCAAGCTCCCTGAATACCCTGAAAGCCAGCGCAGGCTCGGTGGTAGTGCCCGATTTGGATATAACATTCACGGAAAAATCCCTGCCCTCTACCAAAGAGATTATCTCATTAAGGTAAGTGGGGGAAATGCTGTTGCCCACATAGTAAATGTCGGGCGTGTCCTTTTTAAGATTATTGTACAAAGGGGACTTCATCAGTTCAATAGCCGCCCTTGCCCCAAGGTAAGAGCCGCCGATACCGATAACGATAAGAACTTCCGAATTGCTGCGGATCTTTTCGGCAGCCGCCTTTATCCGTGCGAATTCCTCCTTGTCGTAATCCACAGGCAGGTCGACCCAGCCGAGAAAATCATTTCCCGCACCTGTGCGCTCGCTCAGAGTCTTTGCAGCAAGCTCCGCCTGGGGTTTGATGTTCTCCATTTCCCCGGAGCTCACAAAGCCCTCCAAATACTTGGTGTTAAGCTTCAGATATGACATAATTTTATCCTCCTTGAAACAGTCCCGCACTGCATTTTCATACACACTGCGGCACTGTGTAGATCCATTTAACGGATTATTTTAAAATTTACGTCCCTATAAAAAATATGCCTTATTTATATGATACAATATTTTTTGGAAATTTGCAAGATTTTTTCCAAACATTATAACTTTTCTCAAAAAATTAGTCACTTTAACTAAAAACTCACAAGAAATTTCATTAATTTCCACAATACATTTTTGATATTTTTTGTCTCAATATCATCCGCCGAGTTGATATTGCAGCTTTTGAGCAGTCTGCCGCCCAGATAATAGCGCATTTCACCTGCCTTGTCCCCCCTTCTGAGAGGGGCGTAAATGTAGGAGGGCAGGTATATCTCCGCTTTAATGCCGTCCCCGCTGCCCTTGGGAACAAGCATCGCCCCGGGAGCTTCCACGGAAAGCCTCGCTTCGGGCTTAACGCCCTGTTTTACCTTGATCGTGTCGGGCATTTTCTCGGGAAGCTCGGGGGTAACGAGAGTGTACCCCTCAAAAGCAATGCCCAGCAGCTCCTTAGCCAAAGCAAGAGCGGTGTCCTCATCCTTGCAGTCCATCACGCAGCAAACATAAGTGACTCCCTCCCGCATAGCCCCCTCTGCGGCAAAATATCCGGAAGCCGGGCCGCTGCCGCATTTGAACCCCACAGAACCCTTGTAATTATGCCCCATAGGGTTGGAGGTCACCAGCTGAACGCCTCCGTCCTTCAGCTCATCAAGCCTCGTGGTGAACAGCTCCGTCAGGAAACCGAACTCCGAAAGCCTGCACAGCAGCCTTGCACCGTCAAGAGCAGTGGTGTGCTGGTTTTGGTCGTCATAATAGCCCGTGCATTCGGTAAAGACCGTGTCATTCATCATAAGCTCACGGGCACGTTTGTTCATAAGCTCCGTGCAGCCCGCCTCGCTGCCGCCCAAAGCCTCACCCACAGCGCAGCAGGCGTCATTGGCGTTGCCTATGATAATGGCTTTCAGCAGATCGCCCAGGGTCATTTTTTCACCGGGCATGAGCCATATCTGCGCCCCCTGTTTGGAGTTGGCGTTTTCGCCGGCGGTAATCACAGTGTCGAAGGACATTTCGCCCCGTTCCACCGCCTCGGCAGCCAGAAGCACAACCATGAGCTTGTTGAAGCTGCCCATATTAACGGGTACATCACCGTCGTGACTGCGGATCACCGAGCCTGTGGAAGCCTCCATGAGCACATAGCTTGACTTGTATACCCGATCCTTGTCCTTTTGGGACGTATTTGCCGATGACGCCGCCGTGAACAGCATATTCACTGCAAACGCCGTGAACACAGCGACCAGACGTTTTAATATAAATTTTCCCGACATATTATCACCCAATACTATATATGCCGGAAAACGGATGTAAATGAATGGGGGAAGATAAAAAGCCGTCAAGAGCACACACTCCACTTGGGTTTCCAAAGGGGGTTCCCCCCTTCGGAAACCCAAGTGGGGGTGACGCTCGTCGTCACCAGTGCGCTTGAAATGTGCTCATTTGCACGTTAGCGCATTTGTAAATTTTCTGTAAACTTTTCCCGCCCCGACACAAAAAATCGGGAGACAAATCCCTCCGCAAAGGAATCCGTCTCCCGAATATTATCCCGTCAACCGGGACAATGCGCCGACAATACCTCAGTCAACAATATACTGCTTGATATTCTCAAAAAATTCGGACGCATCATCGGTGTGTGCCTCCAAAGCTATAGGCTTCGACAGGTCAAGGCTGAATATACCCATAATGGACTTCGCATCAACCGCATATCTGCCGGAAAGCAGGTCAACATCATAGTCGCACAGCGAAACCTCGGATACAAAGTTCTTTACATCATTGATGGTAGCCAACTGAATCGTAGTCTTTTTCATAATAATATCTCCTTTTCATATGTGATATTTTTCAGGGAAGCAACCTTACGGCTGCCTCTTGTGAATCTTGCAGAGGATAACGGAAATTTTATCCGTTTCATATATAATAACAGGTTTTTGACTGCAAGTCAAGGGGGTTTGCAATTTTTTTATTTTTATTGTATAATAATTATAAGCTTATTTTTGGCAAAGGGGAGCATTTTATGCACCTTGCCTATTTATCGGAGAATTTTTTATGAAAATTTGCTTTATTACATTCGGCTGCAAGGTCAATATCTGCGAAACCGAAGCCATGTCCCAAAACCTGCGGGCGGCAGGCCACGAAATCGTCACGGAACAGAACAGCGCCGAAATATTCGTTGTCAACTCCTGCACCGTCACCGCCGAAAGCGACAGCAAGCTTATGCAGACCCTCAGACGTATAAAAAGAGATCACCCGGGCACTGTCACCGTGCTTACAGGCTGTTTCCCCCAGGCATTCCCCGAAAAGGCAGCCGCCTGCGGCTTCCCGGCGGATATTGTTACGGGAAACACCGACCGTTCCTCTCTCCCCCGTCTTATTGATGAATATTTCGGTGCATTATGCACTACCCGTCTGCCTATCCGCCGCATAATCCCTCATTCTCCAAAAGAAGCTTTTGAGGATTTGTCCATAGCTTCAAACCAAGCGCCGCAGGCCTGCTCAAGCGGCAATGCACAATGCAATATACCGCAGCAAACTCCTGCCTCCTGCCCCCCAAATCCCTGCCTGCAACAGCATACCAGAGCATTTTTAAAGATACAGGACGGCTGCCCAGGCGGATGTGCATACTGCATTATTCCCAAAGCAAGAGGAAATATCCGCTCAAAGCCCATTGCAAGCATAGTCGCCGAATCGGAAAAGCTTGCTGCGCAAGGCTATAAAGAGATAGTCCTCACGGGAATAAACCTTGCCTTTTACGGCTGCGATCTTTGCGCCCCCGGCGGACAAAGTAAGCAAAGTACACAAAACGGGCAAAGTGCGCAAAACAGTCACGAAGATCACGACAGCCACGGAGGGAAGCTGCGGCTGATCGACGCTGTGGAGGCGGTATGCAGAACAGAGGGGATAGAACGTGTGCGCATAGGTTCTCTTGAACCCGAGCGGATAACCGACGGGGACATTTCCCGACTTGCCGCCCTTGAAAGCTTCTGCCCCTGCTTTCACCTTTCCCTGCAAAGCGGCTGCGGCAAGACCCTTGCGGCAATGAACAGACGTTACACCCCCGAAATGTACAGCGAGCTTGTCGATAAACTGCGCAGTGCATTCCCCGATTGCGGTATCACCACCGATATTATGACGGGCTTCCCCGGCGAGACCGAGGAGGATCACAGGGAATCTATGGAGTTTGCCCGAAAAATAGGCTTTTCCGATATTCACGTGTTCCCCTATTCCGTGAGAGAGGGCACGCCTGCGGCAAATATGCCTCAAGTACCCGCCGATGCAAAAAAGCGCAGAGCAAAGGAATTTTCCGAACTTGCCGGAGCATGTGCACGCAAATTTCGTGAAAGCCTTATGGGAAAAAGCTTTCCCGTGCTTTTTGAGCGTGAAAGAAACGACAATATTCCTCATGGATATACGCCAAATTATGTCCATGTAAAAATTTTAACAAAAAATTCAGAAAAAAGTTTGCGTAATTCGATTTTTTATGTTACAATAGATAAGATAGGGGATGATTGCTGCATGGGTCATCTTGACCCATATGGTCAGCTTGACCGTCGTGACGGATCGGATTTTCCCCGAAAGTGAAATAACATATTATGCCGCACTGCCATAATGCACTGTGCATTATGCGGCGCTGCTTAAAAAAGAGGGAGTTTTACTTATGTCAGTTTATCGGATCTATGTTGAGAAAAAGCCCGAATTTGCCACTGCCGCACAGGCGCTGCTGGGCGATATCAAAACAGCCCTGCGGCTGGAGGGTCTTACGTCCCTGCGGATAATCAACAGGTATGATGCGGAAAATATTTCGGAGGAGGATTTCGAGTATGCCATGTCCGGAGTATTTTCCGAGCCTGCGGTAGATATTGTCACCCGTGACACTCCGCAGATAAGCGGCTGCCAGCGTATTTTTGCGGTGGAATACCTGCCCGGGCAGTTCGACCAGAGGGCGGATTCCTGCGAGCAGTGCATTCAGATACTTATCGGCGGCGAGCGGTGCAAGGTGAAAAACGCCCGTATATACATCACCGACGGCGCTATCACCGACGGGGAATTTGCGGAGCTGAAAAAATACATCATCAACCCTGTGGAAAGCAGGGAGGCTTCCCTTGACGAGGTAAAGACCCTTGCGGTGAACTATGATATACCCACAGAGGTAAAGACTTTAAGCGGCTTTATTGATATGGACGAGGCGGCTCTCCCGGGCTTTGTCAAGGAATACGGCCTTGCTATGGATGAGGACGATCTGAGATTCTGCCGTGATTATTTCAGGAATGAGGAAAAGCGTGACCCTACCATTACCGAGATACGCATGATCGACACTTACTGGTCGGATCACTGCCGCCACACCACCTTTTCCACCATTATCGACAGCGCAAACATCAATGCAGACTATATCCGCAGGACTTATGAGGATTATCTGAACGTCCGCAGCGAGCTGGGACGGGAGGACAAGCCTGTGACACTTATGGATATGGCAACCATTGCGGCACGCAAACTCAAAAATGACGGCAAGCTCCAAGGTCTTGACGAGAGCGAAGAGATAAATGCATGCTCGGTAAAAATAAAGGCAAATGTGAACGGTGAACCGAAAGACTGGCTTCTGATGTTCAAGAACGAGACCCACAATCATCCCACCGAAATAGAGCCTTTCGGCGGCGCTGCCACCTGCCTCGGAGGGGCTATAAGAGACCCTCTGTCGGGGCGCAGCTATGTTTACCAGGCAATGAGGGTCACGGGCGCTTCCAACCCCTTAGTGCCTGTGGAGGACACCATTCACGGAAAGCTGCCGCAGCGCAAAATAACCGTAGGCGCTGCGAACGGCTACAGCAGCTATGGCAATCAGATAGGCCTTGCCACAGGGCACGTTTCCGAGGTATATCACCCGGGGTATGTGGCAAAGCGGCTTGAAATAGGCGCTGTAATAGGCGCTGCTCCCTATGAGAATGTTGTAAGGGAAACTCCCCTGCCGGGAGACGTTATAATTCTGCTGGGGGGCAGAACGGGACGTGACGGCTGCGGCGGCGCTACAGGCTCGTCAAAGTCCCACACTGAGCAGTCCCTTGAAAGCTGCGGCGCAGAGGTGCAGAAGGGCAATCCCCCGGAGGAAAGAAAGCTGCAAAGGCTGTTCATGAACCCCGCCGTCACCCATATGATAAAGCGCTGCAACGACTTCGGCGCAGGGGGCGTTTCGGTTGCCATAGGCGAGCTTACGGACGGGCTTGTGATAAACCTTAACGCAGTGCCAAAAAAATATGACGGGCTTGACGGCACGGAGCTTGCGATCTCGGAGAGCCAGGAGCGTATGGCAGTGGTCGTAAGCAAGGAAAATATGAAGGACTTTATAAAGGCAGCCGCCAAGGAAAATCTGGAGGCCACAAAGGTTGCGGACGTAACGGAAGAACCCCGCCTTAAAATGAAGTGGAACAACAAGGTGATAGTGAACCTTTCAAGGGAATTTTTAAACTCAAACGGCGCACCGAAGCATACCTCGGCTGTGATACATCTGCCCATAACAGAGCAGCCCCGCTCCTACACCGACAGCGCAGACAGCTGGTTTACGCTTATGACAAATCTTAACGTGTGCTCGCAAAAGGGGCTTGTGGAGCGGTTCGACAGCACTATCGGCGCAGGCACGGTGCTTATGCCCTACGGCGGCAAATATCAGCTGACGCCTACGCAGGCTATGGCGGCAAAAATACCCGTGCAGAAGGGCGAGACCGACACGGTTTCGGTAATGGGCTGGGGATATAACCCCTATGTCAGCGACAAAAGCCCCTATCACGGAGCAATATCCGCCGTTATCGAGTCAATTTCAAAGGTCATTGCGGCAGGGGGCAGCTATAAAAAATGCTGGCTCACTTTCCAGGAATATTTCGAAAGAACACAGAACAATCCCACCCGCTGGGGCAAGCCCATGGCAGCGCTGCTGGGCGCATACAAGGCACAGCTGGAGCTGGGGTGCGCTGCTATAGGCGGCAAGGATTCCATGTCGGGAACATTTGAAAATATCGACGTTCCCGCAACTCTTGTTTCCTTTGCGGTAAGCGTCACAAGCAGCGGCAGGATACTTTCCCCCGAGTTCAAAAAAGCGGGAAGCAAGGTGATATACATGGCTCCCGAATATGACGAAAACGAACTGCCAAAGTGGGATTCCGTGAGAAGCGTATTCGAGAAAGTGGAAAAGCTCACGGACGAGGGCAGGGCGGCCTCCATATGGTCGATAGGCTTCGGAGGCATTGCAGAGGGTATCGCAAAAATGGCTCTGGGCAACCGAATCGGCTTTAAATTCACAAGCAAGCCCCACAGAGACAGGCTTTTCTACTCCCGCTACGGTTCATTCATCATTGAACTGGAGGGCGAGGCACAAGAGGGCGAAAATGTTATCGGCGAAACAATTCCCGAATACAAAATAGACTGCGGCGAGTACACCGTGGACGGAATTGAACTGCAAAAGGCATGGGAGGACAAGCTTGAACCAGTGTTCCCCTGCAACATCAGGACAGATAAAAAGGCTGTCCGCACATTTAACTATACGGGCGGAAGCTCATTGCAGCACGCATCCTCCTTTGCAAAGCCCAAGGTGCTTATCCCCGTATTCCCCGGCACGAACTGCGAGCTGGATTCGGCGGCGGCATTTGAAAGAGCGGGAGCAGTGCCCGATGTGCAGGTCATCAGGAACCTTACCCCTGCCGCTCTGGAGGACAGCGTAAAGGCGTTTGAAAAGGCGGTGAAGAAATCCCAGATAATCATGATTCCCGGGGGATTCTCGGGAGGCGACGAGCCTGACGGTTCGGCAAAGTTCATTACGGCGTTTTTCCGCAATCCACGGATAAGCGCAGCCGTTACCGAGCTGCTTGAAAACCGTGACGGGCTTATGCTGGGCATTTGCAACGGCTTCCAGGCGCTTCTGAAGCTGGGTCTGCTGCCCTATGGAAAGATCACCCAAATGCAGGACGATTCACCCACGCTTACGTTCAACAGCATTTCCAGACACCAGTCCATGATGGTAAATACACGGATCGCTTCCAATCTTTCGCCATGGCTTACGGGCTGCGCAGTGGGTGATGTTCACAGGATAGCCATTTCCCACGGCGAGGGACGGTTCATAGCCCCCGAAAAGCTTATCAAGGAAATGGCGGAAAAGGGGCAGATCGCCACTCAGTATGTGAACCTTGAGGGTATGCCCACAATGGACATTCGCTTTAATCCCAACGGTTCATTTGACGCAATCGAGGGCATTACCTCCCCGGACGGCAGGATCTTCGGCAAAATGGGACACAGCGAGCGTATGGGCACAGATATATGCAAGAACGTCCCCGGCGAAAAGGATCAGAAGATATTTGAAAGCGGCGTAAATTATTTTAAATAATTCAAGCACACCGGTAACGACGAGCGTCACCCCACTTGGGTTTCCAAAGGGGGTTTCCCCCTTTGGCGGGGTCTGAGGCAATGTGTTTTTTCAAAACAGCCCCAGCGGGGGTCGGGGGGCAATATGTTTTTGCAAAACAGCCCCCTCTAACGGCACATTGCAAATGAAAGCACAACGCAGCGAACTAACTTTAACCGCCGCCCGACGTTTGGAAAAGGGTTAAAGCAAACTAACGTCATACATTGCAAAGTTACAGCAACCCGGCAACCCACGTCGGGCGGCGGTGCAGCATAGAAATGTGTGACGAACGTCACACATTTCATGCTGCCGCCCGTAAGGGCGAAGTCGCTCACAGCTGCAAACAAAGTAAAGCGATAGCCCGGCAAATCAGCAAACAGGAGCACGGCTGTAGGATTGCATTTTGTATTTCATTTCACGGCAGCCCTAAACCAACTGCCCCTAATATCCCAAAAATTCACAACAAACAAGGAGCATTTATATGAGAATCAGATTTCATCTTCCGGATTTTTACAATTTCGCCTATTTACACCTGGCGCTTATCGACATGATAAAGGAGAATCCCGAGTATTTCCGTGAGGGAGTGGAGATAGCCTCCGTATACGGCTGTTTCCCGCCCTCCCCATGGAACGGAGGCAGGAATATAAACGGTTGCGCCAATGAAAAGGTCATGGAGGAGATACTCCACGAATTCAATTCCCGTGGCGTTCCCTGCCGGTTCACCCTTACAAATCCCCTGCTTGAAGAAAAGCACATGAGCGACAAATTCTCCAACACCATGCTAAAGCTGGCGGACAACGGCCTTAACGAGGCGATCGTCAACACGCAGGTCATGGAGGACTATATGCGGGAAAATTTCCCCAAATTCAAGCTCACTTCCTCCACCTGCAAGCAGATACGCACCATGGAGGGCGTTATCGCCGAGCTGGAAAAGGACTACAGCCTTGTGGTGCTGGACTACAACTGGAACAATAAATTCGATGAACTGGAAAAAATACCCGAAAAATACCGCAGCCGCATAGAGGTGCTGATAAACGCCTACTGCTTCCCCGACTGCAAGCGCAGGGGCGAGCATTACAGGTATCTGGGAGACCAGCAGATACGGCGGTCGACTATCAACGCCATGGGAAGTATGCCCGGAATCAGCGTGCAGTATGAGCAGTTTGAATGCCCCGCACTGGAAAAGACATTCCTTGAAACACTCGAATATTCCACTCATGTTCCCCCGGAAAATGTTTTCGGGAAATATGCCGAAATGGGCTTCGAGCACTTCAAGATAGAGGGTCGGGCTATGCACCCGCTGAACGTTATCGAAAGCATTGTTTACTATATGGCAAAGCCCGAATACAAAGACCTGGTGCGGCTTAAACTGGGGCTTATGTTCTTCAGGCAAAGATAATATGCGTTAACCGACAGGACAGCGGCTTTCTTAATCGGAAAGCCGCCCTGTAATGCTTTTGAGCACCGTATTGCAAGGAGCAATGTATATGTATATTTTAAAAGCCGAGGCAGCCTTTGATTCGGCGCATTTCCTGGCGGGATATGAGGGCAAATGCAGGAATATCCACGGCCACAGGTGGAAAATAGAGGCGGAGATCGCCTCGGAAAAGCTTATAGCAAGCGGCACACTTCGGGGCATGGTCACGGATTTCGGCGATATAAAGCGTGACCTTAAAGCCCTTGCGGATGAGTTCGACCATGCGCTGATATATGAAAAGGGCACTTTGCGCACTGCTACAGTCGCCGCACTGAAAGAGGAAAATTTTCATTTGATAGAAGTGGATTTCCGTCCCACTGCGGAGAATTTTGCGGAGTATTTTCATAAACGCCTTTCTCAGACAGGCTACACCGTCAGCAGCGTGACAGTCTACGAGACCCCGAACAACAGCGCAACATTCATTGATTAATAGATTAATATTTTTCCGCACATCAAGCAGAAAAACTGCCGTGCTGCACCATTTTATATGAATATCCCGAAAGCCGACAAAGCAGGACTCATTATTAATTATTAATTATTAAGAAAGTGCTGACTAAATCGCTTTTAAAAATTTACTCATTTTACAAATGGCTATATAGGGCGGTATTTTCCCCGCCTGCAGCGGGGAAAATACCTTTAATCAGCAGTTCCTTAATTTTATTCTGGGGTGATCCACGTGAAGTTTAAAACAGCTGAAAAATTTATAAGCCTTAACGGCGAAGGGCCGCTGGCGGGACAGCCTGCGGTGTTTATCCGCTTTGCAGGGTGCAACCTACGCTGCGGCTACTGCGACACAGCATGGGCGCAGGAGTCTGACAGGGGCGAGGATATGTCCCTTGAAGAGATAGTCCGCTATGTGAGGGAAAGCGGTGTGCGCAATGTGACCCTGACAGGGGGCGAACCGTTTGCGAGGGATAATATGGGCGTGCTTATTGCCGCACTGCTGCATATCCCCTGCCATGTGGAGATTGAGACAAACGGAAGTATGGATATTTCGGAGATCGCAAAAATGTCCCCCCGTCCTGCGTTTACCCTTGATTACAAGCTGCCGTGCAGCGGCATGGAGGGGGCTATGCTGATGTCAAATTATGAATATCTCCAAAAGAATGACGCTGTGAAATTCGTTGCGGGAAGCAAGGATGATCTGATAAGGGCGGAGGAGATAATTCAGGGGTATCGGCTGACCGATAAATGCAGGGTGTATTTCAGCGTGGTTTTCGGGCAGCTGGAGCTAAGCGAAGCGGCGGAATTTATAATAAGTCATAAAATAAACGGCGCAGCCTTGCAGCTGCAAATGCACAAATACATATGGGACCCCAACAGGAGAGGAGTTTAAAGTGAAAAAGGAAATAGACACGGCTGCCATTGAGGCGCATATCAGGGGCATTATAGAGGCGCTGGGGGACGACCCCGACCGTGAGGGTCTCAAAGAGACCCCTGCAAGAGTTGCACGGATGTACAGTGAGGTTTTCGAGGGAATGCGCTATACAAACAAGGAGATCGCCGAAATGTTCGGCAAGACCTTTGAGACGGAGTGGCAGGGCGAGGACTTTGTGCTGGTAAGGGACATAGAGACCTTTTCCTACTGCGAGCACCATATGGCGCTGATGTATAACATGAAAATCTCCGTGGCGTATATCCCGGACGGCAAGGTGCTGGGGCTGTCGAAGATAGCACGCATAGCGGATATGGCCTGCAGGCGGCTGCAATTGCAGGAGAGGATTGGGGCGGACATTGCCGAAATTATGGAGCTTGCCTCGGGCAGCGGCGATGTGGCTGTGATAATAAGGGCAAACCACAGCTGCATGACCGCAAGGGGCATAAAAAAGCCCTCCGCAGAGACCTCTACGGTAACTCTGCGGGGGCGTTTCGGGGACGATACTGCGCTGCAAAACCGTCTTTTTATGCAGCTTCGGGGCTGACGATGGGCAATCAACAACAGCTGACCGTCAACAACGGCTGACGGTCAACAGCGGCTGACCATTTTATGCGTCAGTCATTATCCCATACGCCGAAATCGGTGAGGGGAAAATTCTCATACAAATAATTTGTTATGGATTTTTCGGCTGCCTCGGCGTTCACTCCGATAATGAAATAAACATAATTACCGCATTTCCCCACAATGGAAGCGTCTGCAAGCTCCTTGTCGGCAGGGTACCATGCATCGGTCTCGATAGCCTTTTTGCGGCGGTCGTTCACAGTCTCCCAGGCGGTCTTTTCGTCAAGGTCGCCGTCTCCCGCCTTGATTATGATGATCTCGCTCATCTGTGCGCTCATGGGGCACTGCATAACTATAAGCTGCTCAAAGCATTCGCTTGCGGGGTCGATAAGAAAATAATCCTTTAAGATCATATCGTCGGTGACCTCCGCCATTACGGGCCATTCGCTTTCCGCAAGCACGGCGTCGATTATGGGCATAAGCGGATTTGCCGCTTCTTCCTCGGAATCGCCGGTATCTCCGGCTTCGCCTATTTCGCCGCTGTTATCGGGAACGCCGTCGGGGAAAAGTTCGTCAATGTCTATTTCCTCTTCGTCGTCTATAAGGTCGCCCTCGGTTTCGACAGGCTCTTCGGGTGTTTCCTCCCCTGCTGTGATAAGAGCTGAGGTCTCCTCGGGGCTATTATTCGCCTCATTGCCGCAGGCGGTGAACATTGTAACGGTCAGTATTGCCATTATTGCGGAAAATATCTTTAATTTATTCATAATAATTTTACTTCCTTTCTTTCGGAACGGTCGCAATTTGTTTCGCACTGATAATTATATCATAAAAAAATAAAAAATCAATAGCTGCCGTTAAAAATTCATTGTTATGTCACGGTTTTAACATAATCGGAATTCATTTAAAGCCAATTTTTCCGAATGTGTACGTAATATTTGAATTTATGGAAACAAAAGCTTTTTTGTGCGGCAAATATATGAAGCGGATTTCTCATAAAATGTATTCTGTATATTAGTGCATTTTGATATAAATTCGCTGCCGTTAACAGGACAATTTGGTGAAATTTACCGATTGATATAAAGCACGAAAATATGTTATCATAAAATAAGACAGAAATTTACGAAAAAGCCAAAAATACGCAAACTCTACAGTTACCATATCCTATTACCACGAGTGAAAGCGGCGGTACGCCGTGCCGGGAGGGCTAAGTTTGAAAATTAACGGTAAACCCCTAAGTTTCAGCGTATCTTTGGTGCGAAAGGTTAATTAACGGAGAGGAAAAAAATGAACAGTCGCAGAAGAAAAAAATACCGTGCAGATGAAAGCTACCGCCGCAAGGTGCGGCAGGGGCGGTTTTATCTGCTGCTTATAGCGCTGCTGGGGGGCGGCTGCATATGGCTGACAGTGTCGGCGCTGTCCCAGATAAAGACGGTGACGGAGCTTACGGTGGACGCCTCGGGCTACAAGGTCCTGGCGGCGCTGCCCTCGGAAAGCGAGCTTGCCGAGGAACGGCGTGCGGAGGAGATAAAGGAAGAAAACGAGATATTCACGCAAAAGGACTCCTACCCCATTGATATGATAATCCAGACCCCCTACTGCGTAATGTACGACGTGCAGGCAAGAGAGGTGCTGTACTCGAAAAATGCCGAGGAAAAGGCGTTTCCCGCAAGTACCACGAAAATTCTCACGGCGGCGCTGATGATGGAATATACGAATGCGGACACTGTTTTTGAAGCGGGGGATGAACAGTCGCTTGTGAATCCCGGGTCGAGCCTTGCCTATGTAAATGCAGGGCAGAGCAGGCTTGACAGGGATATGATGCTGGACGCCATAATGCTCCCCTCGGGTAATGACGCCGCTTACTGCGCCGCTGCGGAGGTGGGCAGGATAATTGCGGAGAATGAAAATTTACCCGCAGAGGAAGCGGTGAATGTGTTCATCAACAAGATGAACGAAAAAGCGAAGGAGATAGGCTGCAAAAACAGCAACTTCACCTGCCCCGACGGCTTTCACAACGACAACCATTACACCACTGCCATGGACCTGCTGCGGATAACGCTGCATTCCCAGAAATTCCCCGAAATAGCCGCTTCGGGAAAGAAGTCCTACAGGGAGCTTACATACCTTTCCGGTGAAAATATTTTCTGGAACAATTCCAACAAGATGATACAGCCCGACAGCGAATATTACTACACATATGCCACGGGGCTTAAAACGGGCATGACGGATATGTCGGGCTACTGCGTGGTGGCAACGGCGGAGCGGTTCGGTCATCAGCTGATACTTGTATGTCTCGGGAGCGAAAGCTCGGCTATAAGGTGGAATGACACCATTGCGCTGTTGGACGCGGGATTTGTGTACATCAAGAATAATGATAACTGATCAATAATTTGTGTATAGGCTGAATCTGTTCTTCTGTTCTTTATTAAATGGATCGATTCAGTCTATACATATTATATTATTGAAAGATTTTTTGGAGAAAAGTATGAGAAAGTTTATAATGTTTATAATGTCAGAGTTTTTGGCACTAATATCTTACGTATTATTTATTTATTTTTTACTTTTTCATGATTTTGCACCGGGAGGAGGACGTTACAGTCCATGGTGTTTTTTACTGCTGCTATGTTCAATAGTGTTATCTGCAAGAGCAATATTATCATTGGACAAAATTAAAATGCGGACAAAAATTGTATGTATGTGTTTAAATTTATTTGTAGGAATAATAATATTTTTAATTGGTTTCGATATTTCTGTTAAAACTCTTGGGGATTGGGGATCCATTTCTCAAGCGGGGTAATAATAACTGTTTGACATTCAATGGCAATGTATTATACAGATTTAAACTGCAAAATCATATCATAATACTTTATTTATATTTTTGCCGCCTGTTGTTTTGACAATTATTTTATAACCGATTCAAAGGAGACATGAAGCAAAAACCGCTTGTGCGAACTTTGTTTATTAACCGTTTTAAATCGGAAACGGTACGACAGGCGGCAGCGCCCTGTGGACCTGTGGAAATGAAAAAGTGCGGCAAAGTGCGACAAAATAATGCCGTCAAAATCACAAGTCACAATGAGGGAAATGTCAAAAAAATTTGTAAAAAATACCCCGTGACAAATTACCGGAAATATGGTAAAATAAATAATGTCGAACAGCGGATAAGGCGTAGAATCACGACGGATTTTACGCCTTATTTTTTTGCTTTGACGTAGTTTTCAGGCAGCTTTTTCTCCGATAAAGACTCCGAAATTGATTTATTTAGGAGGATTTATATGGATAATGTAAATCAAAGCAACTATCTCGGAAAAGAGAAGCTTACCAAACTACTCGTCAAGTTTGCTGTTCCCTGTATTCTGTCCCTGATCATCTCTTGCCTTTACAACATTGTAGATCAGATCTTCGTCGGTAATATGGTCGGAACAGCAGGAAACGCCGCTACGGGAATTATATTTCCTATCACGGTTATCGGTTGGGGTGCGTCCCTCTTTTTTGGTGACGGAGCAGCCGCATATCTTAGCATGGCGCTCGGCAAAGGTGAAACAGACAAGATTCATACGAGTGTGGGCAACGCTGCATTGATGTCCTTCATATCCGGTATTATCATTATTGCTGTTGCCTATATCGGCGGGGACGATCTTCTGTATGCCCTTGGAGCAAAGGATTCGGAAACCTTACAGCTTGCTTCTGCTTACGGTAAGATCATTTATGCTATGATGCCCTTGGCTTTAGTGCAAAACTGCCTTGCCTCTGTTATCCGTGCAGACGGAAGTCCTAAATCTGCAATGGCGGCAATGTTTACCGGAGCAATTATCAATATTATCGGCGACCCGATATTGATTTCCTTTATGGGAATTCAAGGCGCTGCTGCTGCAACTGTCGCCGGTCAGTTTGTATGCTTTGTTATGTGCGCTGCGTATCTTTTACGTTCAAAGAACTTCAAAGTAAATGTCAAAAGCTTTATTCCGCAGGGAAAGCTTTTGGGCAATATTATGGCGCTTGGAGCTTCCAGCTTCCTGACGCAGCTTTCGATCGTTATCATCACGGTCATCAACAACATTCTGCTTGTGGAATACGGTGCAATGTCCCCTTACGGCGTTGTTATCCCGCTTTCAGCGTTTGTTGTAATAATGAAGCTTTTCCAGATCATTCTGAACATTGCGATCGGTATTGCAGCAGGTGCGCAGCCTATTGTGGGCTATAACTTCGGAGCGAAGCAATATACAAGGGTAAGAGAATTATTAAAACTCATCCTGAAATATACTGCGGTCGTATGTATCATAGCAACTGTCCTGATCGAAGCATTCCCCGATCTTTTTATCAGGATGTTCGGGTCTGACGGAGAGCTGTATATGGAGTTTGCGACGGGTTGTCTGCGGATATACCTTTCTCTGATCCTCTTTACCTGTCTGCAAAAGGTAAGCGCCATTTTCCTCCAGTCTATCGGCAAGGCACATTTAGCGGCACCGCTTTCTTTGCTGAGAGATGTGCTGTTGATCGTTTCTTCCCTGATCGTTCCTGCGAAAATGGGCGTTACCGGTATCTTCTGGGCAGCGCCGATCGCTGATGTGGTCGCTTTTGTAATCACCCTGTTCGTTATGCTCCGCATCTGGAAGTCTTTGAATACCGAAGGTGAAAGGCTTAATGAAAACGAAGCGTCTCAAACGATAAGAGAATCTGCTCCCGGTGTTATCATAACGATCGCAAGAGAGCATGGTTCATCCGGAAAACAAATCGGTAAACTGGTGGCCGAAAAGCTTGGTATTCCTTTCTACTATAAGGAAATGACTGCACTCGCTGCACAGGAGAGCGGACTTGATAAAGAATTTATTTCTGACATCAATGTCAATGCTCCTGCCGCAGCCACGCTTCACAGTCTTTATCTCAGCACAGAGGTTGTTCAACAGGCTGTTGCGGCACAAGATAAGGTAATCCGCAAAATTGCAGACCACGGAAGCTGTGTTATTGTCGGAAGAGCTGCCGATTACGTTCTTCGCAGCTACGAAGATGTTGTCCGTATCTTTATTTACGCTCCCGAAAATTACCGAACCAAGCGTGTAATGGAGGTCTATGGCGATACCGTTGAAGAAGCGAAAAAGAACATTCGCCGCTCCGACGAGGCAAGAGCCTCCTATTACAAAAATATCTCGGGTCAGAACTGGGGCAGCCGTCACAATTACGAGCTGCTTATAGACGGCTCTGTGGGCGTGGATGCCAGCGTGAACATTGTCTGCGACTATGTTGCGGGAAAGGAGAAGAGCGGTAAATAAAAGTATGCTGCCGACAGTTTGCAGGCGGCAGCAGAATATATGCAATCCCGTCGGGGAATTTTTCGGATATCCCCGGCGGGCTTTTTCCTGCCTCCGTCAAAAAAATCCCCCGTATCTTTAGGACGATACTCATAAAAAAGTTTAAGCCCCGAAGCAACTATCGGTAACTGATTCGGGACTTGTTATAAATATTCGATTACTCTCATAAATCAGAATTTATATACTTTCTATAAACTCTATCTCATAATCAGAGCCTAATTCCTCACAAAGACGAAAAAAAGTTTTTTTGGAAAAATCTAAAAACTCATTTATCTGCTTTTCATTCCACAGTAAATCACTGTTTGGTTCTTCCCAATTGAGTGCCTCATCGTGCCACTCGATTAAATGTTCCAATTTTTCTTTTAACTCATTAGAAACAGGCAATTGTGAGGTAAAAATCGGATAACTATTAAACTTTGCTTCAGAAGCTTGATTTGTACTCCATAAGCAAACCCCACTACCCCAATCATACATAAATTTCATTGTATATGCTGCCATTATGGTTCTCCTCTAAATTCCGATTTATTTTGGTAATAATTATACATCAAAGCCGTTACATTGTCAAGCACCTTTGACTGAATATCATAAGTGTTATGGCGAAAACTTCTTTATGAGTACCTGTCTTTTGCCCCGAGGGGATTTTTTCGCAAATTTCCCCAAAAATAAGGTTAAAAGTATGGAACGAAAAAAATTTACAAATTAAAATTTCTCACGAATTTAATGTGTCAAATTATTAAAGCGGGCTAAAAAGCCCTGTACACAGCCTTTTTTGACCCGTGCAATAAATTATAAGGCAATTTGACCAAAAAATAATTAGCACTCGGAGCAAATATTTGCTAAAAAATTTTGAAAAACCCCTTGACAAGTTGAAAAAAAGGTGTATAATATAATTAGCACTCAATGATAATGAGTGCTAACAGAGTAGGTACAAAAGTGCTAATGAGCCGAAATAAAAAGCGGACGTCCCCGTAAATTTGCGGACAATGCCGCAAGTATGCGAACCGCAAATATGCGAACTCCAAATATGCAAACCCCAAGTATGCGAACTCCAAATATGCAAACCCCAAATATACGAACCCCAAATATACGAACTCCAAATATGCGAACTCCAAATATGCGAACCGCATGGCGGAAGAAACCGCAGCAGCATTCCCGAAAGCCAAAAGGAAAGGAGCGACAGGCTTGCTGGACGACAGGAAACTGAAAATCCTTGCCGCTGTTGTCAGCGAATATATAGTTACGGGCGAGCCTGTAGGCTCAAAGGCTATAGCGGCTATGCCCGGTATAAAGGTGTCCTCGGCAACCATACGCAACGATATGGCGCTTCTGGAGCAGCTGGGTTATCTGGAACAGCCCCACACTTCGGCGGGACGTGTGCCCACTTACAGCGGCTATAAGCTTTACATTGAACAGCTTATGCCGAGGGTTACGCTGACGGACGAGGAAAAGCTGCTGCTGGATGCGGCTGTGGAATCGGGCAGCGGCGAGGCGGTCATAGAAAACGCTGCAAAGGCGCTGGCGGATATTACCCACTGCGCAGCGGTGGTGTCCGACTTTTCGCCCCAGTTTTCGGTGATAACAAAGGTTGAGGCTATCCCTACGGGGAAGCGGATGTATGTTCTGCTGATGATAACCTCGTCGGGGAATATACGGAACAAGGTCTGCCGTCTGGAGTTTGACCTGTCGGGAGAACAGCTTCACTTTTTCACGGAGTATATGACAAGCAATCTCAGCGGAATGAGCGTGGAGAGCCTTTCGGAGGAGACCATTGAAAAGCTGGCGGCTGCCATGGGAGCGTACACGGTCACGCTCACTCCCCTGTTAAAGGGCGTTACCGAGCTTGCGAGAAGCTTTAAAAAGAGCGATGTTCACGTAAGCGGCGAGCGGAATCTCATTACCCGAAATGACATTGACGCAGGAGATATTGCGAAGTTTTTAGAGGAGCAGCAGGAATTTGCGAGGCTGCTTGACGACAGCTTCAGCGGTCTGCGGGTTCTTTTCGGCGAAGACGACAGCCTTGTTATCAGCAACTCCAGCCTTATCGTTTCCCCCTTTAAAAAGGGCGGAAAAACGGCGGGAAGTCTGAGCGTTATAGGGCCTGTGCGGCTGGACTATGCAAAGATTATCCCGTATATAGAATATTTAACAGGCAAGATCAGTGCGGCGCTGAGCGGAGATGAAGATGAACCTCCCCCGTATCTCCCGCCGCAGATTGAAGATAAAAGCAATTAAAAGGAGGCCGTAAGATTTGATAGTTACAGGGTAGCCCCTGAGTTTCAAAGTTTTTGATATACAAGATTTAAGTAAAGGAGCTCAAAGATATGGCGGAAAATGAAACACCTGTAGAGGAAACCGTTTCCGAGACACCGGAGGCGGAGAAAATCACTGATGAAGAAGTTCCCGCAGAGAATGCGGCGGCAGAGGAAAAGTCCCCCGAGGAAGAGGCGGCAGAGAAGATCGCAAAGCTGGAAAAGGAGCTTGCGGACGAAAAGGAAAGATATCTGCGGCTGGATGCAGAGTATTACAACTACCGCAACCGCTCGGTGAAGGAAAAGTCCGAGGCTTACGAAAACGCCACTGTTGCAGCGGTGACGGACATTCTCTCGGTGATAGACGACTTTGAGAGGGCGCTGGCTGCGGAATGCTCCGACCCCAATTTCAAAAAGGGTATTGAGATGATATACACCCGTTACAAGGGCATTCTCGATAAGCTGGGAGTTTGTGAGATAGAGGCCTTGGGACAGCCCTTTGACCCGAACGTTCACAATGCAGTGAGCAGCACGGAGGATGAAGCCTTGGGAGAAAACACTGTTGCGGCGGTTCTTCAAAAGGGCTACACTATAGGGAAAAGGGTCATTCGTCCCGCAATGGTGACGGTGGCAAATCCTTAAAAGCACGGTTTAAAGCATTTTAAATAATTGTTTAAAATATAAACGCCCTACAGGGGCAATTACAGAAAGGAAGAATTTATATGTCAAAAATCATAGGTATAGACCTGGGTACGACCAACTCCTGCGTAGCGGTAATGGAAGGCGGCGACGCTGTTGTTATCGCCAATGCGGAGGGTGCAAGAACCACTCCCTCGGTAGTGGGCTTTACAAAAACGGGAGAGCGCCTTGTGGGACAGGTGGCTAAGCGTCAGGCGGTCACCAATGCGGACCGCACGGTTTCCTCCATTAAGCGCCATATGGGCTCGGATTACAAGGTTGCCATTGACGACAAGAAGTACACCCCTCAGGAAATTTCCGCAATGATCCTCCAGAAGCTTAAAGCCGATGCGGAAAGCTATCTGGGCGAAAAGGTAACGGAGGCTGTTATCACGGTTCCCGCATATTTCACCGACGCTCAGAGGCAGGCTACAAAGGACGCCGGACAGATCGCAGGGCTTACCGTTAAGCGTATCATCAACGAGCCTACTGCCGCAGCCCTTTCCTACGGCATTGACAAGGAGCAGGATCAGACTGTTATGGTTTACGACCTGGGCGGCGGTACATTCGACGTATCCATTATCGAAATGGGCGACGGCGTTCAGGAGGTACAGGCGACTGCCGGAAACAACCACCTGGGCGGCGACGATTTCGACCAGAGGATAATCAACTGGATGATAGAGTCCTTCAAGGCTTCCGACGGCATTGACCTTTCCTCGGACAAAATGGCTATGCAGAGACTTAAAGAGGCTGCGGAGAAGTCCAAGATAGAGCTTTCCTCCACTCCTTCCTCAATGATAAACCTTCCCTATATCACAGCGGACGCCTCGGGTCCCAAGCACCTGGAGCTTACTCTTACAAAGGCTAAGTTCGACGAGCTGACACATGATCTGGTAGAGGCTACAATGGGTCCTGTGCGCCAGGCGCTTTCCGATGCGGGTCTGAAGCCCTCGGATATCAACAAGGTGCTTATGGTGGGCGGTTCTTCCAGAATCCCCGCTGTGCAGGAGGCTGTTAAGAAGCACATGGGCACTGAGCCTTTCAAGGGCATTAACCCCGACGAGTGCGTTGCGCTGGGTGCGGCTATTCAAGGCGGCGTATTTGGAGGAGAGGTTAAAGGAATCGTTCTTCGTGACGTCACTCCCTTGTCTCTCGGTATCGAGACAGCGGGCGGCGTTTGCACAAAGATGATCGAGAGAAACAAGGCTATTCCTATCAAGCATTCTCAGGTGTTCTCCACTTATGCGGATAATCAGACTGCGGTTGATATCAACGTTCTTCAGGGCGAGAGAGAATTCGCCAAGGACAACAAGCAGCTGGGTATGTTCAGGTTGGACGGCATTGCTCCCGCACCCAGAGGCGTTCCTCAGATCGAGGTTACCTTTGATATCGACTCCAACGGTATCGTTCACGTATTTGCAAAGGACCTGGGCACAGGCAAGGAGCAGAACATTACAATTCAGTCCTCCACAAATATGTCCAAGGAGGATATAGACAAGGCTGTGGCAGACGCAGAGCGTTATGCCGAGGAGGATAAGAAGCGCAAGGAAGAGGTTGACATCAAGAATCAGGCGGAGAGCCTTGTATTCCAGAGCGAAAAGGCGCTGACCGATTTCGGCGACAAGGTCACCGACAGCGACAAAGCCCCCATTCAGGCTAAAATTGAGGAGCTTAAAAAGGCTATCGAGGCAAATGACACTGCGCAGATGAAAGCTAAGACCGAGGAGCTTCAGAAAGCAATTTACGAGCTTTCCTCCAAGGTATATCAGGCAGCGGGCGCAGCAGCAGGGGGAGACCCTGCGGGCGCACAGGATATGGGCGGCGCAGCAAGTGGCGGCGGCAATGACGACGGCTTTGTAGACGCTGAATTTACCGAAAATTAAAGATTTGAACTTATAACACCAATACCGCATACAATGGAATTGTATAGTCCGTTGTATGCGGCTTGAGGGTTTATTACAGCAAATATAAACGGGCAGGGTGTACAGGTAAAAGGTGCAAAATTCTAGCCTCTAGCCTCTTACCTCTAGCCTCTAGTAAGGAGCTTTTGTATGGCTGATAAGAGAGATTTTTATGAGGTGCTGGGCTTAAAAAAGGGCGCAAGCGATGATGAAATAAAAAAAGCGTACCGTGCCAGCGTTAAGAAATATCACCCCGATCTGCACCCGGACGACAAGGAATGCGAGGAAAAAATGAAAGAGGTCAACGAGGCATACGAGTGCCTTTCCGACCCTGACAAAAAATCCCGCTACGATCAATTCGGCCATGCAGGAGTTGACCCATCCTACGGGGGAGGCGGAGGCTTCAGCGGCTTTTCGGGCTTTGGTGATATGGGCGATATCGGGGATATTTTCAGCTCGTTCTTCGGCGGCGGCTTCGGCAGCAGCAGGAGTAATCCCAATGCACCGAGAAAAGGACAGGATATTCAGACAGAGGTCACCATTGATTTTATGGACGCCTGCAAGGGCAAAAAAGCGGACATAAAAATAGCACGAATGGAAAAATGCACCGACTGCGGCGGCTCGGGAGCAGCCCCGGGGTCACATGCGGAAACATGCTCGGAATGCGGCGGCTCGGGACAGGTAAAGACCGCCCAGCGCACGCCCTTCGGCATGATATCCAGCCAGCGTCCCTGCACACGCTGCGGCGGCAAGGGTACGGTAATATCAAACCCCTGCTCTAAATGCAAGGGCGTGGGGAGAGTTTCCGTTCCCAAGACCATTACGGTGAACATTCCTGCAGGTATTGACAACGGGCAGACCCTGCGTGACAGGGGCAACGGACACAGCGGCATTAACGGCGGTCCGTCGGGTGATCTGCTTGTTACAATAAACGTCCGCCCCCATGACGTTTTTGAAAGGGACGGCTTTGACATACACACAAATATACCCATTACCTACAGCCAGGCTGTTCTGGGCGCCAGCATTAAAGTGCCCACCATTGACGGCAGCGTTAATCTGACCGTTCCGGAGGGAACGCCCTCAGGAAAGATGTTCCGTGTCAAGGGCAAGGGCGTGCAAAAGCTGGGCCGCAGTGAAAATGAGCGGGGCGATCAGTTCGTTACCGTAAATGTTGAGATACCCAAAAATCTTAACAAGAATCAGAAGGAAATGCTGAAAAAGTTTGAGGACAGCCTCGGTGAAAACAACTACAACAACCGCAAAAGCTTTTTTGATAAGGTGAAAAATATTCTCAGGCAGTAAACATTCATAATACAATAACTCCCCTGCCGCTTTGGCGAGGGAGTTATATTTATCCTTGTTTAATAATTTCATTGTAATGATCGGCATCTATTATTTTTAAAAGCTCCAAAAACCTTTTACGGGAATTATATCCGCCCGACCTGTAGGAAAAGTCCGTAATCTCGTCATAAATGATCTGAAACACGACCTCCTCCTCGGTGCTTAGCTTCTTAACGCTTTCAACGCCGTGAATATTAAGATGATATATCTCATATCCTTTTTTCCTGCGGACTATGTAGATACCTATGGGATCGTTAAACTTATCACCGTAATGCAAATGTCCGCAAAACAGATCGTCTGCTGTCAGGTCTGCACCCGCAAGCTTTTTTTCAATATCCTGTGAAATTTTTTGATATTCGATCGGTTCACACGTATTCAAAGCTGTTCACTTCCTCGGTTCAACTCATCGGTTCTTCATTAAATCTGTATGTAAATGCCCTCCCCTTTTTCCCCGTCCGCAGGAGAACATTCCCACGGAAAAGGGCGGAAAGAGCAAGTCCGGCCGTTTCCCGTGAAATATCCGCAGCGGCAGCCAGATCAGCTGTGGTAAAATCATCCTCAAAAATACAGGGGATAAGCTGCCGCCATTCATCGGGCGAATTTATCCGCATTTCGGAAACCAGCGCCGTGGGCATTCGGTCAATTACCGAGAACCGCCCTCTGCGGTTTTTCTTTTTCCCGATAAATTCGGGGTTTATCCGATATTCATCGCACTCCAGCGACATTACCGAAAACCGCAGATTAGGGTGTGTTAGGAACTCCGCAATGGGAAAAAGCTCACGGAATATCTCATATGGGGTCTCCTTTAAAGGGGACGTCCGGGCCTTTCCGAGCATCCCCTCGCCGTCAATGATAACTATCCGCTTTTTCACGTACACGGGATAGACCACCGTCACCGCCGCCGCAGGAAGAAAAGCCGCCAGTTTGCCCTTTAAATTGGAAAAATGCCCCGTCTGCACCTCGATGATGCCGTCTTCCCCCACAATGTCCGCCACATATCCCCCTATCCTCGTCTCCTGTGATTCCTGAAAAGGCTCGAAATAATTTTTCAGCACCGCATGAACCGAGCTTTCCCCCATAGTTCCTATGCCGCTTTTAAGCCTGCCCCCCGATGATACCAGGCGGCAGGCTGTCTCAAAGCGTTCTTTATCGCAAAGGCCTGTCATTATTAATCCCATTCGCCGCCACGGGCTTCCATCATGGCGGTGATTATTTCGGGGTATCTCCATTCATAGCTCTTTCGGTCAATAAGCCCGAAGTTCTCACCGTTTCCGACGAATGCGTTGTTGTCCCACCATACGCAGGGAACTCCCGCCTCGGTAGCCTTGGTGATATAGTACCGTGCGCAGTCGGCACGTGCGGCGGTGTTCATACGGTTTCTCGAACCGAATTCGCCCATAATTACCGCCTGTCCCTTGTCGATATATCTGTCTTTAAGGTCCGCAAAAAGAACATCAATATCCCGTGTGTCCGAAGGATTGTCCGCACTCCATTCGCTGACGGCAGAACCGGCATCTGCAAGGGCAAAGTTATAGGGAAGATATGCATGAACAGACAAAATCACCTTGTTGTCATCCGGTATAACCGTATCATTAAGCACCTGCCCCGAAGTGGAAGCAGCATATGTGGGCACCATAAGGTGACGGTTTGCGTTATTGCCCCCTGTCGCACGGACGGTCTCAACAAAGGCGGCATTCCAGTGGTTTATTACCTCCCTTGCCTCGGCGTTGCCCCCCGTCCACTCCATGGGAGTGCCTTTTAGGCGAGGCTCGTTCATTCCCTCAAAAATAAGCTTTTCATTGTAATCCTTGAAATATTCCGCTATCTGCTTCCATATGGCACGCAGTATCTCATCCGCAGCCGCCTCGTTATCGGCAGTGGGATTGTTCCACTCCTCATGGTGAGCGTTCAGGATAACGAACATATCGTTGGCATAGGCGTAGTCCACTACTTCCTTGACCCTTGCGAGCCAGTCCTCACGGATAGTGTAGTCGGGAGCCTCGCCGAACTTGCCCTCCCATGTAACGGGCAGCCGCAGTACATTAAAGCCCTGCGCCTTAACGCTGTCGATAAGCCGCTGTGTGGTAACGGGCTGCCCCCAGGCGGTTTCCCAACGCTCTGTGGTTTCGCTGCCGTCGGGATTATCTATCAGCGAGTCGAAGGTATTGCCCAGATTCCAGCCCACACGCATTTCCTTCACCAGCTCGGTTGAGGGAATGTCCCTCATAGGTGTCATTTCATAAAGCGCCTCGGTGGCAGCTGCCTGAGTGTCCTCGGGGGTCGAAGCGCTGTCCGGCTCACTGTCCTTGCACCCTGCAAGGCAGGAAATACACATAGCCGCCGACAGTACAGCCGCCGCAATTTTCTTTATTCTTATCATTGTTCATTTGATCCTTTCATAAATATCACTCCTGCTCCGCACGGAGAGAATCCGTGCTGAGGCTCGCTGTGTCGATAACATTAATGTCGCCCCGAACAAATTCATCCGGGTGAAGCGTTTTGTCCCTGAGACCGTCTGTGTCGATATTTTCCGCAGTTCCTGCGATACGGATAACGGGAGGAGCGGCAGGTTCTTCTCTCAACCCCGTTACCTCGGGCACGTCAATGTTGGGATCTACCCTTCCTCTGCGGTTCTTGCGCCTGTCGATATCGCTGAAAAAGTCATCCGCACTTGTGGGGTCAAGCACCTTTTTGGCACGCCGCTGCTCTTCCTTTTCCTCCGACCAGGGGGTAACATCCTCTGTCTTGTCGGGCAGAACCCCGGTGTCCACGCCGGTTTCCCCCGCCCCTACAATATCGCCCCGCACAAATACGTCCGGGTCTGCTATCTTATCCCGCAGGCCGTCCGTACCGGGCGTATCCATATCCTTCAGAGTGCTTTTGGGTGGAGGCGGCGGAGACTCTCTCAGTCCGGTTACCTCGGGCACTTCTATGGTATCGTCCACCTTTTTGGGGCGCTTTTTCCTGTTGTCAATATCCTTGAAAAAATCATCGGCGCTCACATTCGCCGCAGGGGCAGAGGTTGCCTTTTGCACCTGTACAGGTGCGGGAGCTTTCGGTTTGCCTATATTAAATAACGCCATTTTTTTCCCACCTTAACCTTAAATTCCGCTCCGCCGAAGTCCTCGGCGGACGGTTTTTTCATTTACTTATTTTAATTATACCATATATTCCCCCAAATGTCTATAATTTTCAGAGAAAAAGTTAAAATTTTTCGGCTTTCCCATTTTTAAAAAGCGCACGGCTCATTATTAATTATTAAATATTAATTATTAATTAAAATTTCTCCCGTCCCCACCCTGTCCCCGAAAGCCCCGTCGTGCTCGACAAAAATCAGCGTGGGGGAATATTCCATAACCAGCCTCTCTATCTGCATTCGGGAGAGCACGTCCACAAAATTCAGAGGCTCGTCCCAGATATAAAGATGCGCCCTCTGGCAAAGACTTCGTGCAATGGAAACCTTTTTCCGCTGTCCGCAGCTTAAGGCTTCAAGAGGCAGTTCAAAATCGCTTCTCCCGAAGTCGAGCTTCCGCAGAATTGTCAGAAACAGGCTGTAGTCAATGTCAAAGCTGTCCGCATATTCACGCAGACTTCCCCCGAGACCCTCTGCGTCCTGCTCCACACGGGAAATTATTACTCCGCTGCCAAGGCTCACTCTCCCCTCATAAGGCACGTCCTCCCCGCATATCGCCCGCAGTACCGAGCTTTTCCCGCAGCCGTTGCCGCCCGTCAGCCGCAGCCTGTCCCCCCTGTGCACCTCAAAGGAAACATCTTTGCAAACGTCCCCGCCGTACATCAGCGAAAAATGCTCGACCCTGCATATCAGATCCGAATGATATCTGAGACCGCATATTTTCAGGTCGTCGCTTTTCTCAATGTTTTTAAGCAGCTTTGACTTTTCCTCCAGAGCATTCGCCGCACGGCTTTCAAAAGCCTTAGCCCTTGCCGCCGCTTTCCTCGCCTTTTCGCCGTAGTATGGACCTTTTCCCTTAAACTTCGGCACCTCCAATCCTTTCTTTTTCCCCTCCGCATTTGCCGACCATTCCGCCGCACGTTTTGCGGACTTTTCCAAAGCCTTTATCTCCTTTTTCAGCTTCTCATTTTCCGCCAGTTCATACTCGTCACGCCGCCTACGCTCCTCCTCCCATACGGAAAAATTCCCCCTCATGACCTCGATATCATTGCGGTTTATGGAAATAACATGGTCGACTGTCCTGTCCAGAAACATTCTGTCATGGCTCACCAGAATAAATCCACGCTTCCCCCGCAGATACTCCGCCAGTGTCTCTCTGCCGCCGCCGTCAAGATGATTTGTCGGCTCGTCTATGAGTAAAAAGCTGTTTTCCTTCAGAAACATGGCCGCCAGCAGACACTTCGTCCTCTCCCCCATGGAAAGGGTGAAGAAAGGGCGGTACAATATATCCTCTCTCGCTCCCAACAGGGAAATTTCCCTGCATATCTGCCATTCCTGCGCCCCCGAAATCTCACGGACGATATCCATTACAGCCTCGTTTTCATCCGACGGCATATAGGGAAAATATTCAAATTCCACCGACGCATTTATGCTGCCCCTATACTCAAATTCACCCATAAGCAGCCGCAGAAAGGTAGTCTTTCCCCTGCCGTTGCGCCCGATAAATCCCGTTTTCCAGTCCGTGTCCAGATTCAGGGAAACGTCCTCGAAAACATTTTCAAAACTCCCCTCATACCCAAAGGTAAGCCCCGATATTTTTATAATTGACATAATACACGCACCACCTGACCTGTCAGAGGCAAGAAGCAGGAGGCAAGAGGCAGGAAAAGTTTTCCCCCGGCTGCTGCTTATTGCCTGTTATTTGATCTGATAAACAAAAACGGCTGCGGGAAACTCATTTCCCACAGCCGCCCGTAAAAGTGCAGTTGCGCATTGCACCTTGTGCGCATTGCACCTTGTGCACATTGCACCGACCGAGACCGAAAAAGTCCCGGCACAAGCCCGATCGGACAAAAAAGCCATGAAAAAATGCGTATTCCCGCAAAAAAGCACCTGCAAACCGACACACCAAAAAAAGCCGCACCAACCGCCGCAGCCAAATAGGGCTTATCCGATCTTGCAAATACTTACAGGGAATATTTACGCATCTTCTCACGCTCGCTTTCCTTAAATTATTTTTGATTATATCACAAAAAATCCGCCTTGTCAAGTGTTTTTTGAAAAAAAATCCGCAGACCCTGAACAGTCTGCGGATCAAAGAAATTAAATTTCAGCATTCAGACAAGCAGTATCGCATTGCCGCACCCATTATTAATTATTAATTAAATTCTTCGGGTCGTATCTCTTATACGATTCCTCATTCTTGGCCACATTCTGCAAAGCAGTCCAGCCGTCAATGACAGAATCGTAATCCTCCTCCTTCATCTCGAAAAGCAGAGAAGACCTTGCCGCCTCAAAATAGCTTTCGTCCTCCAGAATGTCATACCTTACAACTACGAAATAATGCTCGCCGTCGGGGGTCTCGATGATTTCGATATCCCCGTTCTTCATCTCCCCGAAAACCTTTTCCGAAACAGCCGCATTTGGCAGGCTGCCGTCCTTTTCAATGACCGTGCGGTTGCTGTCAACGGTGTTTACGGAAATAAGATCGTCAAGATCAAAGTCGCTAAGATCAAACTCCTCGCCGTCTCCCGCATTTTCGGAGGTATCCGCTTCGGCAGCAGCCTCCTCTGACACGGCAGCTTCACTTCCGCCGCTTACGGCATTGTCTGTATTATCCGCATTATCGGCCGCAGCCGTCTCTGCCTCATCACCGGACTCGCTATTGCTGAACTCGTCAGCGCCGAACTCGCCCTCGCCGCCAATATCCGCAGCAGCAGGAGCAGCTTCATCCTCCGCTGGCGCTTCTTCATCATCGGAAGTTATCTCATCGCCGTCGCCCGCATTGGCAGCCTGCGCATTTGACTCGTCGACCTCTGCCAGTCCCTCAAAGAAATTTTCATTTCCTCCCTCGGTCTCATTTGCCGCAGAATTTTCCGCAGCTTTGGCGGCAGCCTCCTCCTGAAGATCCTTGTAATAGGTCACATACTCCGCATTAAGTCCGTCAAAATCCTCGCCGTTTCTGAACCGCTCCACATATTCCTGCGCCATAGCCATTCTCTCGGCCTTGCCGTCGGATTTCAGAAGATTGCCCTCGCCGTCCCTGAGCTCCATGTCAATGTAGTTGATAAGGGCGTAATTTTCATCAAGATAGCTCTTTATATCACTGTCGGGAACGCCGTATTCACCCCCCTCTGAATACAAATGCTCAAAAAGCTTGCTGCGCTTTGTGTTATTCAGATAAATTGACTGATAGGACTTCTGGCTTATGCCCATTTTATTATAAAATTGCTCGGCATTATCCCACAGCTGATCGCAGTAAAGCTGCACTGCTTCCTTCTCCTCATCTGTCAAGGCAAGGCCGTATTCATCAAATTTGCTCTCCACCGCAGCATATATCTGCATTTGCTTTGTAGCGTCGTCATAGATCCAGTCCTTGCCGTTCTTCCCCTCTATCTCGACAGTATAAACGTCAAGAACAGCCGTATCGTCGGCATTTTCCGGGCTTTGCTCATACATCTTAGACTGAGCGTCATAATAGGATGTCTGCAAAAAATATATCAGCACTCCCGCAGGAATACGCTGCCCGTCAATATCCGCCCCCCATGTGGTGTTCTCGCCGCAGCCGGTAAGCCCTGCCGCCATGACCGCAGCCACCGCACCGGCAGCAAATCTTTTTATACTCATCTTCTTCATTCTTTTGAGCTCCTTTACATGATTTTGCATTGAAGCATAAGGTTGATTCCCTATAACTTTAAAACTTATTCATCCCTTCACAGGCTAAAGCAGTGTGCTGCATTGCAGCGTCTGTGCACCGCATAAACAAATATAATAAATACAATATATTATACCACATCTCCGCCCAAAAGTCCATACCCCGGGCGTTTTTCTGTAATATTCATCAAAATTTCACCGACGGCGGACAAAAATTTGTCAATAAATACCATTAATTTCCATTTTTTCTGTGAACTTCTGTGAACAGTACATATCCGCCAAAAGGCTCATGCTCATAAAATATTCACTTAAGCTCCGCCACCGTAACGCCGTCCTCGCCCTCGCCGAAAACGCCGCTGCGGAAGCTCCTGACCGACGGGTGACCCTTTAAATGCTGCCTTATACCCTGCCGCAGAAGTCCCGTTCCCTTGCCGTGGATAATGGTCACAAAGCTGATTCCCGAAAGCACCGCATTGTCAATGAACCTGTCCGTTTCGATTATCCCCTCGTCCACAGCGTAGCCTCGTATGTCCAGCTCAAGAGAGCTTTTCCGCTCCATTTTCCCTGTGACCTTTGTTTTGGAAACGCCCCCCTGCTTGCGCCCCGCCGTCTTTGCCTGAGGCTTTTCTTCTTCAATGAGCCGCAAAGCGGAAACGTTCACCCTTGTTTTCATTATCCCCACCTGCACAAACAGGCTGTCGCTGCCGTCGGGCTTTCCCGCAACTATCCCCTTCTGGTTCAGGGTCGTCACAAACACCCTGTCCCCCTGCCTGTAAGGACGGGGCGGCTTGTACTCCTGCTCTTCTCTGCGGCGCACGGGGCTTGCCTCGTCAAACATTCTGTTAAGGGCATTCTTGCTGGCGGACTTTGCCCCCAACGAACGCTGCTCGAATTTTTCCTTGTTGTTCTCCCGCCGTATGTCCGCAAGCTCGTCCAGCAGCTTTTCCGACTGCATACGGCAGCTTTCCACTATCCGCAGAGCCTCCACACGGGCCTTTTCAAATTCGGCGTCCTTTTTCGCCTCAAATTCCTGTCTGGCTCTGTTGTTTTCCTCGATCAGACGCTCCTGCTCCGCCTTGAGTTCCCGCAGCTCGCTTGCCTGCCTGTCCATTTCCCGCCGTGCATTTTCCAGCTGCTCCACGACCTCCTCAAACCGCCTGTTTTCATCGGAAACCATGGACTTTGCCTCGTCTATAACATCATCGGGTATCCCCAGTCTGGACGATATATAGAATGCATTGGATTTTCCGGGCGAGCCGATAATGAGCCTGTAAGTGGGCTGCAGGGTGTTAATGTCAAATTCGCAGGAAGCGTTCTCCACATTTTCTTTCTCAATGGCGAACATTTTAAGCTCCTGATAATGGGTAGTCACCAGCAGCCTGCTGCCCTTCTGAAGCATATTTTCAATCAGCGCCACAGCCAGCGCCGCCCCCTCCACAGGGTCTGTGCCCGACCCCAGCTCATCAAGAAGAATAAGCGAACGCTCCCCCGCTTTTTTCAGTATATCCGAAACGTTTCCCATATGGGATGAAAATGTGGAAAGGCTCTGTTCAATGCTCTGCATATCCCCTATGTCCACTAAAATATGGTCGAATACGGAAATCTTGCTGCCGTCCCCCGCAGGTATCATCATGCCGCACATTGCCATGGCTGAAAGCAGCCCTGCCGTTTTCAGCAGCACCGTTTTTCCTCCCGTGTTAGGACCTGTCACAATAAGGGCATTGTAATCCACGCCAACTTCAATATCCACAGGTACAGCCGTTTTCGGGTCAAGGAGCGGGTGACGGGCTTTCTTTAAGATCAGCTCTCCGTCCTCGGAAATTTCGGGAACACATCCCTTCATTTTCGCCCCCAGATTCGACCTTGCAAAGTACAGATTAAGCTCCGCCGCCGTCTCGAAATCCCTTATCATAGCTTCTCCGCAAGCGGCGCAGTCGGAGGAAAGCTCCGCAATTATCCTTTCGATCTCCTCCTGCTCCTGCCCCTGCAAGACCCTTATGTCATTGTTGGCCTCGACTACAGCCTCTGGCTCGATAAAAAGGGTCGAACCCGTAGCCGAGGAAGCATGGACGATACCTCTTATATTTCCCTTATGCTCCGCCTTGACGGGGAGAACATACCTCCCGTCACGCACCGTTACAATGCTTTCCATAAGGCTTTTCTGAACCTCGGCGGAGCGTATCATTTTGTCCAGGCTTTCCCTTATCCGCACACCCGCCCGTGCGATTTTCCTGCGTATGTTCATAAGCTCGGCGCTTGCCGTGTCAGCGATCTCGTCCTCGGAAAGTATGGCATTTCTTATCTTTTCTTCAAGCCATTTATTCGGAGACAGGCTCTCGAAAAATTCATCAAGGCAGCAACTTTCATCACCGCAGCCGATACGGTAATCGGAAAGTCCCCGCACCTGCCGCAGCATAAGCTCAATATCCAGCAGCTCACGCAATGTAAGGCTCGCCCCCGACATAGCCCTTTTGAGGGAATTTGTCACGTTCTTGAAATTGTAAAAAGGAGGCGTTCCGAATTTTACCGACAACTCAAAAGCGCAGGAGGTTTTTTCAAGCTCCTTTTTCACCTTTTCGATGTCGGTCAGCGGCTCTAATGCTGCCGCCATTTCCTTTGTTCTCTCGTTTGACGCCTGCTCGCATAACATATCCATTATCTTATGTAATTCAAGTGTTTTGTAATATTTATTCATATCCTGTTCCTTTCTCAGACGGTTAAATCATTTATTCTTTTCTGTTAAACTGAAAATTATTACGAACTTATAATTAAAGGATTTTTCTGAAATACGCAGCCGATTCTTCATATCCTATTGCAGAGTAAAAGTTTGCAGCACGTCTTGTTGCTAAAGCCACAAGCTTGCATTGCTTTTCTTTTGCAGTCTCTTCAAATTGCTTTACCAATTCAGTTCCCACACCCATACGCCTGTATTTTTCATCTATCATTATTTCTTCTAACCATGCCACATTTCCGTTTGCAAAGAAAGTACTGTGTACAAAGCCTAAAATATAGCCTATTATATTGTTGTCATGCTCAGCAATTGAAATATAAACACTGTCATCATGCAGCAAAGCTGCAAATGAATTTTCAAACGCAGTTTTTTCAGGTTTAAAAGACGTTGCAAAACCTTTCACCAAATCAAATATTTGATCGGAATCTTCAAGCCTCGCATTTCTAATCAACATATTAATACTCGCCTCCCTATTTCGATGTATTTACCTTACACTGCCTTATTTGAATCTGCAAACCGCATATTATTATTTTCCGGATTGTCAGGCAAAACTGCTGCAATAAACCGAAATTTACCAAATAAAAAAACTCAGTAAAAATCGCCCGCCGCCAGATTCATTATTAATTATTATTTATTAATTGAATTTATTGACTTATAAAAATCCAGCGTCTTAAACCCTCTCCCCATCATGTGCAAAAAATATTTTTCACAGATGAACCCCAGCTTTTCCGAAGCCTTTTCGGACAGCTTAAAATTAAAGACCTTCTTCATATCCGCAAGGCAAATAAACTGCATTGCGTCAAATACCCCCCTGCTGACCTCCACGCAAATATCGTCTTGCCTGCGGTGATCGGGTAAATGCTCGCCGCATAAAAATATCCCCCGATTCACAATAAACGTTAACTTCACGTCTTCAAACCGAAAGCACTCCGCACACCCTAAGAGATTTGGCAGCATACCCAGAACCGCCGTCAGCCTCAGTTCAAAAACCAGCTTGACAAAGCCGCATTCGGCGTCCCTCTCCGCAAGCATATAAAGACTGTTCATAAACAGCCTGTAAGCGTCCCCCGCCGTCTGATTCTCCGTTACCGCAAAGCCTATGGCCTGCGCCATGTAAGAGGCAAGCGCCACCTTTTCCACATCCAGCCGCAGCCCGTAAAATATCCTCTTGACGCTGCTGCTGTTCAGATAATACCGCCCCTTCCGCTCGTTAAAGCAAAAGTCGGCGCAGGCAAAAAGCTGCGAGGCGGAATTTGCCGAAGAGTTCTGTTTTTTCGCTCCCTTTGCGGTTATCTCGATGACCCCCATCTCGGGGGACAGCACCTTGACTATCCTGTCATTCTCCCCCTGCTCCCTCACTCCTATTACCACCCCTTGCACCGTCCTCAGCAATACTCGCCGCCTCCATTGGCCGGGAAATTTTCTGCACCCCGATCCCCTTGTAATAAAGGTAATCGGACACCCTGCCGCTGTTCTCAAAAACGCTCCATCTATCCAAAGAAAATGTATCGGTCATAACAAACCTCCAAGAGATTATTATACTTACCGCTGCTGCAAAACCGGCAGTTTACGGCGATTTTTCCGCTGCGGTCTGTATGAGGGAAAAATTACATTCCCCTCTTTAAAAATTATTTCCCGAAAACATTTCTTTATAATTGTAAAAATTTAGTCGGATAATATCCGAACAAAAAACCGGCAGTTATCGGTCGTTGTTCAGCCCGAAATTTCTGATAAGTCCCTCTCTGTTCCGCCAGTCCTCTTTCACCTTTACCCAGAGCTGCAAATTCACCCTTATGCGAAAAAATTCCTCCAGTTCCTCACGGGCAAGCGCACCCACCTTTTTGAGCATACTTCCGCCCTTGCCTATGACCATTCCCTTGTGGGAATCCCTCTCGCAGTAGATAACAGCGGAAATATTCAGAATATCCTCCCCGCCCTTTGTAACGCTCTCATCAAGGCTTTCTATTGTGACCGCTATCCCATGGGGGATCTCGTCCCTCATAAGCAGCATTACCTTTTCCCTTATCATCTCCGACATTATCACCTTTTCGGGCTGATCCGTCACCGAATCTTCGGGGAAATAATGAGGCGATTCCGCCGCAAGAGAGGTTATTTCCTCCATTAAAACATCCAGCCCGTCATTCTCCCGAACGCTTACAGGAATGACCGTCTTAAACTCGCAAAGCTCGGAAAATCCGGCGATCTTCTCTGCGACCTTTCCCTTGTCGGGCAGCAGATCTATCTTGTTCAGCAGCAGCAGCACGGGAATGTCCGTCCCCGCAAGGCCTGCCATTGCCGCCCTGTCAATATCGTTTATTTTAGCGGTAACATCCGCCATGTAGACCACGCCGTCAATATCGGAAATGCAGTCCCTTACCGCCTTGTTCATATGCTCTCCAAGCTTTGTTTTCGCCTTGTGGATACCCGGGGTGTCCATAAAAACATATTGAATTTCTCCCCTTGTTACCACTCCTGTGATCTTTGTGCGGGTGGTCTGGGGCTTGTCCGTGACCATGGCGATCTTTTCACCCACAAGTGCGTTCAGCAGCGAGGATTTCCCTGCATTTGCCCTTCCCGCAATAGTGATAAATACCGATTTTGTGTTCATATAATTTTCTCCTTTTTACAGGTCTGTTTCATGGACACGCTTCTCAAATTCACTTTTCAGCATGGAAAAATAATGCCGCCCCACATATTCACCGTTCATAAAGAAATAATCCCGCAAAGTCCCCTCGTATGTAAAGCCGCACTTTTCAATAACACGCTTTGACTGAACATTTATTGTCTTTGTGCATATCTGGACCTTGTGCAGACCTATCCTGTCAAAGCCGTATTCAATAACAGCCCTCGCCGCCTCCGTGGCATAGCCTCTGCACTGAAATTCACTGCCGATACAATACTCTATCTCCGCAAAATGATTTTTGCTGTCCACAAGAAAATAAGCTATCTGCCCTATACATTCGTCCGTGCCTTTAAACGCCACCGCCCAGCGGTAATAATCGTCCCTTTCATAGGAATTTATATATTTTTCCAGCAGCCCCCTTACCGCCTCGCAAGTAGGGTAAACAGGCTCGGAATACATCGACTGCACCTTTTCGTCGCCTGCCCAGTTTTTAAAGACATTTTCCGTATCGTTATATGAAAATCTGCGCAGTATAAGCCGCTCTGTTTCAATAGTTTGAGTTCCCACATGCTGTAAACCTGTAATCATTTTTCATTCTTGTATGATATAGTTAGACCTAAATCATACACTCCTTTCCAAAAATATGGTA
>CAZGAZ010000017.1:7574-49087 GCA_964523835.1 uncultured Ruminococcus sp. | reverse complement strand
ATTATATCATAAAGACTTTTGATTTAAAAGGTGGGGATTATTTGACGCTTACATATCAACCATTTTACGGAAATGCTGCAAATAAAAAGGCAGTGCCGCAATTCATGCGTACTGCCTCGTGATTTTTTTATGTGCTTGACAATAATTGCAAGGCCTATCAGTGCATAGGCTTTGCGCTTACTGTTTCAATAGCCTTTATGACCTCGATATCAATATCCGTGGAATTTTGCAGAATGGTGCTGTCAATGCGCTTGAAAAGCTCGCCCTTGTGGGTGCTTACATAGGCGGGGGCTAAACTGTTAAGCGCCAGAGCCATCATATCCTCCACACATTTCTCGCATTTGCAGCAGTCGTAATCCTTCAGCAGGAGCTCCGTCCTTGCTTTAACGATTTGTTCTTTTGCGTTTACTAACATAAGTTTTTTCCTTCCCTTTCGATTTGATTTTTCCGGATATTGCCGAAGCCTTATATAGACCCGGCGTATATATTTAAAAGCTCTGCACAGCTGTTATATCCTTTTACCGTACATACTCTTGCTTCTTGCCTCTAGCCTCTTGCGCCTGTTTTAAACATCAACTCCCCGTGAAATAATCTCAAGGCACATTCTGCCGTTGTGATAAGGGCATTTCCACTCGTTTACCATGGTGACCTTCGGCATGGGGTTTCCCTCAAAGTCAACCTCCGCCCACCATTCGCCGCCGTCACGCTTGTCGATCTGACAGGTCTTTATCCAGTTCCACACGTCATGAACGGCGTTTATGAACTTTTCCTGCCCGCCGTCCTTCAGCGCCTGCACCTTTGCTTTAAGTTCCATGGAATCTGATTCTATCATATCCTTTGTAGACTGCTGAAAAGCGTTGATAAAGCCCACAACAGTTTCCGCCTGTACCCACCATACACGCTTCCTGTCGATCTTGTCATTCTCACGCTCGTTGTTCAGTGCGCCGTTTTCAAGGGCAATGTTATAGATGTTGTTTGATATCCGCAGATTTATATCTCTCCATTTGTCGGTATATTCCTTTTCACCCAGAACCTCGCAGGCACGGTCAATAAGCCATGTTGCCTCGATATCGTGGCCGTAGGAGTGAATATCGCCGATGACGTTCAGCTCTCTGTCGAAAAATACCAGCAGCTTGTTGTTTTCGCTGTCGAAAATTTTTCTTTCGGTAATGTCCAGCAGGAATTTGAGCCGTGCTTTTACACGCTCGTCTCCGCTTGCCTTGAACAAGACCGTGTACCCCTCGATAAGGTGGAGAATGGTGTTCATGGTCTTGTCCGCCATGAGGCCGTTTTCGCTGAGTGCGTCGTTTTCTATAAGCTGCCAGTTCCTGTCGAACGCCTCCATATAGGCAATATCGTCGGTGCACTTTTCCTCGACCGTGTCAAAAAGGGTGAATGCAAGCTTTAAAGCCTCCTCGTCCTTTGTTACCAGATAATAGGTGGAAAGGGCGTAAATGGCAAACGCCTGATTATAGGTGTGCTTCATGCTGTCATTCACCGTGCCGTCATAATTCATCATCCAGTAAACGCCGCCATTTTCACGGTCAACGCACCTGTCCCGCAGAAATTCATAGGCATGGCGGGCGTTTGACAGCAGCGTGTCCTTCATTTCCCCGTAAATATCGGGGCTGTGCTCCCCAAGCACCCGACAGCACTCGGAATAAAACCACAGTATCCTTGAATTAAGAATAACACCCTTAGTCCCCTTTTTGTCCACATTGTGGTCGTTATCCATCTGCCCGTAAAAGCCGCCCTTTTCATCGTCACGAAGCTTGTTCCAGAATGGGATAATGTGACCCGTAAGTTCATTTGTGCATTCATTGATAAGCATTTGGGTTTCCTCCTACTAGAGGCAAGAGGCCGGAAGCAAGAGGCAAGAATGTGAACCTGTTATCTTGCTTTGCGTTGCCTGGATTTGCCTTGATATTTTAATTTATTTTATCGCTTCAGACGTTTTCCGAAGCGGGAGTTTCTTTTTTTGGTGTACTAACAATATTACCGAATTTTATCAGCAATTTAGCAATAAGGTAAATAATCAGCGGCGCTATAAAAATTATATAATAAAAACTGTTTTCCCGAATATCTTTTATACGTATCCTCATTCTGTCCGAAGAGGTCAGCTTTAACCATTCGGGAGGCGTTCCGGCTGCGTCTAAAGCCGTTGCTGTGGGATAGCTGCCTATAAAATCGCCGCCTATGTAAAAATCCCCCTCTACTTCCCCCTGCCCGAACCTTTCGGCATAACGCTCTGCATAATAAAGCAGTTCATCGCTTTTGCTCCAAAAAGTCTGCACGGGAATGCCGTCTTTTATGACCGCATAATAGCAGCCTGCCACCTCGGCCCGCTCATTGCCCATAAGGGTTTTCATAGCATGGTCAAAGCTTTCCCGTGTTCCGTCTACCGCAATCGGCCTTTCATAGTCCTTGCCCTTTTCCTTTTGCAGACTGCCCCAGTATACCCCGTCCATATCCGAGGGATTGCCGCCCGATTTCTCAAAGTTTGCTAAGCATGTTGCAGTGTTGGTATAGGTAAGCTTTGCGTTGGAATTCCACCCTGAAATGCCGTAATATTCCTCGTGAAAACCGAAGTAGTAGAGTATATACGAATTCCATGCAATGACGCCCCCAAGCACCAACAGCAGGATCACCTTAACAGTCTGCTTTCCAATACGCTTCCATATATTGGTTTTTTTCATAATACTCACCCCTGTTCACCGCTTACCGACTGCTTTCTCCGAACCTCCGCAAAAGCCTTGCCGCAAAGGGGCTTATCAGCAGCGCCAAAACATACAAAGCAAGCAGCACAAGCAGCGGGATATACTCATAAGCGATCCAAGGCAGTTCATCAAAAAACCTCTGCAAAGGCGGACGGCATTCGGTCACGATCCCGGGATAGCCGCCCACAGGGTCGCCGCCCGTATTGATATAGGAAAAAGGCTTTCCCTTTTCCATAGCCGCCGTAAGTTCATCCGCCCTTTCGGACAGGCTATTGCTTTTTTCCCAGTAGCTTTGAACGACGGCGGAATCTCTGACCATAAGGTAATAATATCCGCTGTCACGATACCCCGTGCAAAGATATCTGCCAATGGGGTCGTTCTCGTTTATTTCCCCCGTAAATACCCCCGTAACCTTTTCCTCCGAATTGTCGAAATATTCACGGGCTTTCAGATACACAGTTTTTGCATTCATATTGGCAGTTGACGTATAATTCCATTCCCCAACAGCAATCCCCGACTGCCATATGATCGAGGCTGCAAAGCCCACGGCTATCATGATAATGAAACCCTTGACCCTCTTTTTCATAACAGCTCACCCCCTCTAGAAACTAGATGTCAGGAACTAGACGCTAGAATTTTTACATTATTGCATTGCTCGGTAAAGCCGTACAATTTCTAGCCTCCAGCCTTCTTACCTCCAGCCTCTATTTCAGATCTCTCCCATGGCAGTTCTTGTATTTCTTGCCGCTGCCGCAGGGGCAGGGGTCGTTTCTGCCGACCTTCTTGACACGCCGCTCTCCCGAGAAGCTGCCGTCGCCCTTGGTTTCCATAGGCTGGGCAACACGCTCACGCTTAGGCGCTTCATTGCCCACCTGAATAGTGAACAGCAGGCGAATAGTGTCCTCACGAATGGATTCGATCATGGCGTCGAACATCTCGAAGCCCTCCATGCGGTACTCGACTACAGGGTTCTTCTGCCCGAATGCACGGAGCCCTATGCCCCTTTTCAGTTCGTCCATATCGTCTATATGAGCCATCCATTTAAGGTCAACTACTTTAAGCAGAATTACCCTCTCCAGTTCACGGAGAACATCGCTGCCAAGGTCCTTTTCACGCTTTTCGTAATATGCAAGGGCACGGTCGGTAAGCTCTTTTGTAATGCCCTCCTTTGTGGCATCGTTAAGCTGCTCGGCATTGTATCTGAAATCCTCGGAGGTTGTCAGCAGTCCCGAAAAATGCTCCCTGAGACCCGTAAGATTCCAGTCGTCGTGAACGCTGTCGTCAAATACATAAAGGTTCACGCCGTCCGCTACCCAGTCGGCTATCATCTTTGTGATGTAGTCGTGGATATCCTCGCCGTTGAGTACCTTTGCACGCTGACCGTAAATGATCTCACGCTGTGTGCTCATAACGTCGTCGTAATTAAGCACGTTCTTTCTTATGGCAAAGTTCCTGCCCTCCACCTTTTTCTGGGAGGACTCGATAACCTTTGTCAGCATTTTCGATTCAATGGGCATATCCTCTTCCACGTTTAAAGTGGTCATCATACCCTGCAAACGGTCGCCGCCGAAAAGCCTCATCAGATCGTCCTCAAGGGACAGGAAGAAACGGCTTTCGCCCTCGTCTCCCTGACGGCCAGCACGGCCCCGGAGCTGATTGTCGATACGGCGGGATTCATGCCGCTCAGTACCCAGAATGAACAGGCCTCCCGCTTTCTTGACTTCCTCGGCTTTATCCTTGATCTCATTGTTATGCTTTTCGTAAAGCTTTTTGTATTCGGCACGGGCGGCGAGAATTTCCTCGTCGTCGGTGTCGGCGTAGCTTATTGCCTCGCTGATAAGCTCATCCTCCATGCCCGCCTTTTTCATATCCGCCTTGGCAAGGAACTCGGCATTACCGCCAAGCAAAATATCCGTTCCGCGGCCCGCCATGTTTGTGGCAATGGTGACCGCTCCCAGCTGCCCTGCCTGTGCAACGATCTCCGCCTCCTTGGCGTGCTGCTTGGCGTTGAGCACATTGTGCTTTATGCCCTTGGCTTTGAGCATTTTGGAGAGTATCTCGGATTTTTCTATGGAAATAGTACCCACAAGAACGGGCTGCCCCTTTTCGTGGCACTCGATTATCTGCTCAATGGCAGCGGAGAATTTGCCCTTTTCGGTCTTGTAGACAACGTCCGGGTGATCCTGACGCTGCACGGGGCGGTTGGTGGGTATCTCGATAACGTCCAGCTTGTAAATTTCTCTGAACTCATCTTCCTCGGTCATGGCAGTACCTGTCATACCGGAAAGCTTGTGGTAAAGCCTGAAGAAATTCTGGAACGTGATAGAGGCAAGGGTTTTCGACTCGTGGGCTACCTTTACGCCCTCCTTAGCCTCTATCGCCTGATGAAGCCCGTCATTGTAACGTCTGCCCATCATAAGACGTCCCGTGAACTCGTCTACTATAACGATCTCGCCGTCGTTCACCACATAGTCGATGTCCTTTTTCATAACGCCGTTGGCTTTGAGGGACTGGTTTACATGGTGAAGTATGGTAGAGTTATCCGCATCATAAAGATTTATAAGATTAAAATATTTCTCCGCCTTTTTAACGCCCCTGCGGGTAATTGTGGCGGTCTTTGCCTTCTCGTCAATGATATAGTCGCAGTCCTCGGCTATTTCCTCCTGGTCGGTCTTGGTGTCCATTTCCGTGACGATAAAGGGCTTTAAGGTCTTGGCAAACTTATCCGCCAGAGTATAAAGCTCGGTGGATTTATCCCCTCTGCCCGAAATGATAAGGGGGGTCCTCGCCTCGTCGATAAGGATAGAGTCCACCTCGTCCACAATGGCAAAATTAAACTCACGCTGTACCTTTTCGCTTTTGTAAATGACCATATTGTCACGGAGATAGTCAAAGCCGAACTCATTGTTGGTACCGTAGGTGATATCGCAGTTATAAGCCTCACGGCGCTCGTCGTTGGACAGGTCGTGGAGAATGCAGCCTATGGTCAGCCCCAGATAGCGGTATACCTTGCCCATTTCCTCCGACTGGGACTTTGCAAGGTAGTCGTTTACCGTTACAACATGAACGCCCTTGCCCTCCAGTGCGTTGAGGTAGGAGGCGCAGCAGGCAACGAGAGTTTTACCCTCGCCTGTTTTCATCTCGGCGATCCTGCCCTGATGAAGAACTATTGCGCCTATTATCTGCACGGGGAAGGGCTTTTTCCCCAGCACACGCCATGCAGCCTCACGGACAGTCGCCAGCGCCTCGGGGAGGATATCGTCCAAGGTCTCCCCGTCCGAAAGCCGCTCCTTGAACTGTGCGGTCTTGCCTTTAAGCTCCGCCTCGGAGAGGTTTGTGTATTCCTCCTCCAGGTCAAGAACCTTTTGCTTTATAGGCTCGATTTTTTTAAGCTCACGCTTACTGTAATTGCCGAAAAGTCCGTCTAAAATACCCATTCGTTTTATTCCACCTTAAAAAAATATTATAAATGTTTTCGTTTTTTTACCTGTATTATCGGACATTTATCCTATAAAAATAGCTTTTCCAAAAACATACTCTATATAATTATATAACAAATTACATTTATTGTCAATAGCTGTTAAAAATTTTTGTACGCAATTTGGATAAATGAATATTTTGTTAAATTTAAGTTAATATTTTCTGCGCTTTGAATATAAAGCATAAAACCCCGGGAAAGCGCTTGGCTATATCAACAAAATTATTCGGAGGGACTAAAGATTTTGCCATGCCCGACGATATATAAGATAAGGACTATTTTACGGATTTACGGAGGTATTAATCATGATAATAACAAGTATGAGCAACAGAGAGTTGTATAAAACACTGACGGGATATGATTATCCCCACGGCGAAAAAAGCGAGGACAACACAAAAAACATAAAGTTTGTTGAATTAAACGAACCTCTTGACATCGGTAAAAATACTGTTGAACCTACTAGATTGAGTAATGCTGACCCCGAAATAATGCAAAAAATTAAATTGCAGAAAGGCGATACAAGTAAATTAAAAATAAGTGACAGCTTTGAGTATTCGGGCGGAAAGGCTTATATGAAAGCAGAGGCTGACAAGACGAAAACATCAGACCGCTTGGTGCGTTCAAATGACATTGACTTTAATGACAGCTATGTGAAAATGGTGATTTACAGCAGAAACTTTTATGCCCTCAGCAGCGGTATTGAGGGCGGTGTTCCTACCAAAGAGAGGCTAGCCGAGTATTACGGCAAAATGGCAAAGCGTCTCGACACTGCGTATGCCGAGGGAAAATTCACTAAGGAGGAATACGATTATCTTAACGAGGGCATTGCGGAGCGAATGGAGCATTCTGCCGCTTGTGCGGAAGATACAGCCGCCAGACGTGCTGCAGGGTATGACCGCACAATGTCTTATAAAGCTTCAACAGAGTATCTTGCTATGTCAAAGGAAGAACGTCAGGAGTATATGCAATCAAAAGTAAACGAATATATTGACAGATACTATAAAATCGACAGGGTGGCTCTTATGAAGCTGTTCAACAGTATTAGGTACGGTAAATAAATTTGTTTTAATAGGTGATAATATGAAAAAAATTATTATAGGCGTTTCGTGCGCTGTGCTGCTGTTTGCGGGGGGACTGGTGTGCAGCCATATAAGCAATGCGGCTGCAAGCAATATACCGAACACGGCGTATGTGGACGAAACGAGTTTTTATACCGGATATGCGGCGGCCGGGGGATATGATGAAAATGCGGAAACGGTGAATCCGGATATTTCCGATTTTACGGTATCGGAATTCAGTGACCCGGACGAGACCCCCGCAAACGGGATACCGGCAATGGAAAAGGTTATTTCACAGGAGATTATGCAAATGGAATGGGTGGACAATGCAGAGGTTGCTGTTGCTGTGTTGGATTTACAGCTTGACGCTTCCGGGGATAATCTTGCCGAAACTCTTGTTTCGGTAGCCGTTACCAAAAACCGTGACCCCGAAGCAGATGAGATAGACGGCATAATCAAGCTTGTCACAAATTCGCTGGAGGGCGTTAAAGAGGAAAATATCTTTATAACCGACGAGGCGGGAAACGACCTTAATTAAATCCGAATTTACAATTTACGGAGGTGTTTTATTATGGAAACAAAAATAGGCGCAAACTCTCAGATACGCAGTTATGTAAGCAGAGTAAAAAGTATTTCTGCCCGCAGGAACGCTTCTGCCGCCTCTGCACCGGCGCAGCGTGCATATTCCGATACGTTCACGAAATCATCAGCCTCATCCGACGAGGATGTTTATCTTAAAGGTCTTGATATGTCCGATGAAATGCGTGCTCAATTAAAATATTTTAATGAAAGCACAAAAAATGCCGTAAGACTGGAAACGAATATCATTGCAGCGGACGACTATGCGGGAAAAACAAAATCTAATTTTAAGTGGATAAGTATGTCGGAGGACGGTTTGAACGAGAATCTTCCCAAACGGCTTGAAAATGCAGGCGTTCCAAAGGACGTGGCCTTTGAGTTTGACTTTGATTTTAATTCAAATAATATTGAGATAACAGGGATATCCGATGAAAAATACCGTGAAAGCGTCGGGAATGTGCTGGCAGATATCAAAGGCCCGTTTAAGGTTATGGCGTGCGCTTCAAGAGTTATGAACGGAAATATATCTTCTTTATATTATCCTTGGGTATCGAAAAATCTTGACAGCTGCTTCGGGCAGGATATTAGCGACCTTTACATTGACGAAAACGGTAACCTCGGCGGTGCAAACCAAAAGCTCAGAGAGGCGCTCAACGCCGAAAAGAAAGCCAATGAAAAGGGCGGGTATTTTAATGCGTATCAGACTTATGATTTCCCGGTAAGAAATAATATAGATGAATTGTTAAAACGGCTTATATCGGACGAAAACATTACGCCGAATATTTCCCATATGGGGTATGACGGGGAGCGTATTTTCACCAATGACGGCGAGTTCAGGTTCGGAAAAGAATTTGACCCCGATCTGTTCGGCGAGGAAAAATATGTAATGAGGGGTACTATGGCGTTTTATATAACATTTTACGGCCGCTATAACAGCTGGCTTGAAAACGAGGATAAATTTTATTAATAATTAAATTGTGAAAAAAGGGAATAATGCGAAAAAATATTTGCCTGCCCCTTGACATTTCACGGAAAGTGTGTTATGATAAATATCGGTGTTATTGCGAATGTAATTCGCACCGAAATATCTTTGCGAGGACGGTCAAAATGCTCTGGAAAACAATGAATTTACAGCTTAATAAAGGATCTGTTTTTGCCCCTTACGGGGATAGTGCGCCCTTTTTTAAGTTGGATAATTTTTGTCCGAGCCTTTTATTATAGGGCTTTTGTGAGCTTTGTCCGCAAAACTTGATAAAATGCGCATTATCTCCTTAACCGTTTATTCCGAGAATTTACGTTAAGGAGATTTTTTATGTTTAAATTTAAAAATAACACGCCCGAAAACAGCGGTGCAAAAGATGTTTGCAGTGCAGAATATGTTTGCACTGCAAACACCGTCAAAAAACAAATTTCAAAGCTTTACGCTTCCTCGGTTTTAGGGAATTTATCCCTGACGGGGGCGTGGGTGGCAATACTGGCGGCAAGGGGCTTTTCACTGGTGGAGATTGGAGCCAGCGAAACGGTTTTCCACATTGTGAGCCTTATTTTCGAGATACCCTCGGGGGTGCTGGCAGATGTATTCGGCAGGCGGAAAATGCTTATTGTAAGCACTGTTATGCGAATGATCGCAAACGTTGTTATGATACTGTCGGGCGGTCTTGTTACTGTATGTGTCTCGATCGGGTTTCAAGCCCTTGCCTACAACTTTTCCTCGGGCACGGGAGACGCTCTTGCCTACGATTCCTTAAAGCTTGCGGGAATGGAAAGCGGGTTTGACAAATACAATGCAAATCAGCTGATAATTTACCGCCTTTGCAGCGGCATTTCCACCCTGTGCGCAGGCTTTGCACTTTTTATCGGGCACAGGGCAGCTTACGGCACAGACCTTATTACGGGCGTTATTCAGATATTTCTGCTGATGAGCCTTTACGAGGTTTACCCGGGAAATGACGGAGCGGGAAAAAGCAAAAAGAATTTTGCCGAAACGGTAAATGCACTGAAAAGCTGCTTCACGGAAAGCTTTGCGTTTATAAGAAGCGCACGGAATGCTATGGGGCTTATGCTGTGCAATTCCCTTGTGGGGGCTGTTGATATTCTGCTGCTTTTCTATTTGCAGGCGAGGCTTACCGAAAAGGGTCTTCCCGAAAACGCTCTGGGCTTTGCTCTGCTTTTTATGGAAATGGGCGGCATTGTCGGGTCAAAATTATCGGTTCGGTTATCCAAATTTCCGAAAATTACCTACAGAAAAATGTTTGTTATAACGCTGCTGCTTGTAGGTTTCGGAATATTGGCGGAGCATTCCTCATTTTGGTTTGTTATGGCTTTGGGGGGCTTTGTTTCGGCAATGGCGGACGACGCTTTGCAGGTGCGGACAAATGCGGTATTGCAGGATATGTTTCCCTCGGAGCAGCGGGCGACTCTTACATCTGTAGAGTCCTTTTCCTTTTCGGTCATTATGCTGTTTCTGACACTGCCTGCGGGGGCGTTTTTCACAATATGGTAAGCGTTTGACCGATTTGTCCGTGACATTTTTTCCGTATTTTTTTGAGCTGTAAAATCGACCGCAGTGTTTTCCGAAACGGGAATTTTTCCGGAACGGAAAAAACTGCGGCTTATTTTCCGTCTGGAAAATTTTCTTGACATATAAGCGTGAACGTGTTAAAATATAGCTGTCGGAAATTTATTATTACGGTAAATCACAGTTAAATTGAAAGGTATTTTTTACATATGAAAATTTTGATCATTCGCCACGGCGACCCGGATTATTCCATTGATTCTTTAACGGAAAAGGGGTGGCGTGAAGCTCAGATGCTGGCGGAGAGAATTGCGCCCCTGGACGTGAAAAATTATTATGTTTCCCCTTTGGGCAGGGCGAGGGACACTGCCGGTGTGACCCTTAAAAAGGCAGGGCGGACGGCGGAAACGCTGCCGTGGCTCAGGGAATTTGACGCTCCCGTTACCGACCCTGTTACGGGAGAAACAAGGGGTATTCCCTGGGATATGCTGCCGGAAAAATGGACTTGCGTTCCCGAATATTACGACAGGGATTTGTGGTATGAGCAGCCGATAATGGTATCGGGAAATATGCGTGAACGGCTTGCGGAGGTCTGGGACGGACTGGACAGGATAATAGAAAAGCACGGATATAAGCGTGAGGGGAATTTTTACCGTGCGGCAGCGCCCAACGAGGACAGGCTAGTATTTTTCTGTCATTTCGGAGTGCAGTGCGTTATGCTGGGGCATTTGCTGGGGTTGTCTCCTATGGTCCTGTGGCACGGGCTTATGACTGCGCCTACGTCTGTCACGACCCTTTGCACCGAGGAACGGCGGGAGGGTATTTCTCTTTTCAGGGCAAGTGCGATCGGTGATATTTCTCATCTTTATGCAAAGGGTGAAGAACCTGCGTTTGCGGGAAGATTCTGCGAGATGTTTTCCAATGATGAGCAGAGGCATGATTAGTTTTTCTTTGCCGACAGGACTTGGATTTTTTTGTGGAATTTCAGAGTTTATATAATAATTTTCGGGAGAAAAATTTATGTTTTTTTGAGTAGACAAAAAAGCTTTGACTTTAATATAATGCTGTTTGATTTTCTTGACAAATTTGCGGAGTTTATGGTACAATATGGGTGGAGGGCAAGGTCACATTAAAAAATTTTTTTGGGAGGAAAAACTATGTCAAAATACAATGAAATGATAATCGAAGTGTTATATAACGCTGTCGAAAAAAGTTTTACTGATCTTTTCAAGAAGCACAGCGGCGAACACTTTTATTACTGTACGCTTGTTATGGCAGATACAACATCACCATGTATCTCGGCCCAGTCGGAAGAATCGCTGAAAAAATATTTTAAAGATAAAAAGATCGACGAATCCAAAATAAGGATATCGGATTACAAATGGTCGTGGGCTGATTCACTGTACTGCGCATACGGATATGATGAGTATTTCGGTGAGGTCGAAAAGCTTTTTAAAAAGGATTTTCGGGAACTGTTGGACAGCGGCTGTACTGATGATGACTTGGAAGAAGAATATCAGAATTGGTTCAATGCAATGGAAACGGTTATGAAAATGCTTGATGAAAAGGGCTTTTTCGGTACGGGAAAAGAACGTGAGGAGGTATTTGTTTATGCAGAGGAATCGCCTCCGGAGGACGAGGACGAGATTTACTATGAACGTGCAAAAAGAATGAATCCGCCTGCTGCATATGAACGGTGGCTCGGCGATCTGATGTAAGGATAATAAATGACGGCATTATTTCTGTAATGTGATTGAGGTGTGATCGTGGATAATAAAAATAATTTTATAAAAATAAATGTTGAAAAACTGATAGATTGGAACGAGCCTGACGGGGACGGCTGTATAGTATCGGATAAAATAACAAAAGAGGGTTTTAAGGTCGGTTATATGTACAGGGAGCAGCCCGATACCGGCCGCCCGGACAGCGGGTGGAGATTTCTTGCGGGCAATGAAGATGATGATTACATGGACGATCCGAACAATCACCATGTATTTGCGGTCAATACAATTTGCAATTATGACAGGGACATTATCCCTTATATTCATTCGGATATCGGAAGTGCATACATAAGGACCGACGGCAATAATTTTGAAATTGACGACGGAAGCAAGCCGATATATATTGAAAAGCAAAAAAATTAAAAAAGGCAGAAATAAAATTTACGGGGTTTTTGGGCTTTCTTTTAAGAGAAAATTCTCGGTAAAAATTTAGCGTTTTTTTCGCAGAAAAAAATAATTGTAAAATTTTGGGAAATATAGTATAATTTTAAAAAGCAGCAAAATTCGGAGTGTTTTATATGAATTTAAAATTTACTGTAACGGGCGAGGAGCTTTCGGATATACTTCTGAATATTGCCACTGTACGCCCTGTGTTTATATGGGGTGCGCCGGGGATAGGAAAATCTGCGCTTGTACAAAAGTTTGCGGACGATGTGGGAATGGAGTGCGTTTCGCTTCTGGGTAGTCAGCTTGCCCCGGAGGATATTATCGGAATCCCTCAGATAAAGGGTGAGACCTCACAGTTTATGCCCCCGAAAATGATAGCGAGGAAAGAGCCGTATGTGCTGTTTCTGGACGAGCTGAACGCCTGTTCACAGGAGGTGCAGAAGGCATTTTACAGCCTTATTCACGAGCGGCGGATAGGGGAATATCATTTGCCCGAGGGCAGCGTTGTGATAGGAGCGGGCAACCGTTCACAGGACGGGGCTATTGTTAAGACCATGTCTACGGCGCTTATAAACAGGATGTTCCATGTGCAGCTTACCACCGACACAAATCAGTGGCTAAGCTGGGCTTATGAAAACAAGCTGCACCCTTGGGTGACGGATTACATAACCGAACGCCCCGATCATCTGTTTTCCGAGCCGCCGAAAACGGAAGAACCTTATTCCACTCCCCGTTCGTGGCACGCTCTGAGCGACGCTCTGAAAAGCTACGGGGCGGGGGAAAAGAATGTGCCCGAGGGGATTCTGAAGGTGCTTGCGTTCGGCTGCGTTTCCTCATCTCATGCGGGGAATTTTCTGGCGTTTATTAAGCAGCTGGGAAATAAAAATCTGCTTAATGAGATCATCAAGGGAGAGGCAAAATTTCCCTCCGCTCCCGAGCAGCGGGACGTGTTATATTTTGTGGCTCAGAGCTTCCGTGCAAAGCTGCTTATGGAGCTGCCCGATAACAAGCAGTCCCTTGACGCTAAAACGCAGAATCTTGCTCACCGTGCAAAGGCTATGCTTAAAGACCTGTCTCATCTGAATATTGAGCTGGCGCAGATGGTGGTTTCCTCGGATGAGGGTAAGGTGCTGCCGGAATGGTTTATGATAGAGATCGTCCGTGACCTGCCTCGGCTTATCAAGAATGAGAAATAAACTTGAATATTACAGGAAATCCCCTGAGTTTCAACGTATTCCGATGTGCAGGAGAGGGTAAAGGGGCGCAAAAATATGGCTAAGAAAAAAGATACAAAAATTTCAAAAAATGAACAGCAGCTTCTTGACGGTATTGAGCTTGTAAAAAAACACCCTCTTTTCGGCAGGCTGAATTTTTACAATCATATTTACGGGAAAAATGCTATGGGAAAAATACCCGCAAGAGTTTCCGCTTACGGTTTCATGCTTAACAAGGACTGTGACCGCTCCCCGGGCGAATGGGCGCATATTATTGCTCACTGTATGCTGCATTTGTCCTTCGGGCATTTTGACGCAGAGCGTATGCCGGGGTTTTACAATGAAGAACGCAAGCGGGTGGTAAGCTGCGACTATGCTTTGTGGAATATGGCCTGCGATATTTACATATGCAAATTTTTGCTGGACGTTAAATTCGGGACTCCCTTTATTCGTGCGGAAGAATTATCAAGGTTCGGCAGCGTTTCAAGCGAGATAAAAATTTACGATAATTTATTGAGAAATAAAACTAACGCTGCGGAAAATATTTTCGGGACGGCGGGCGAATTTACCGATATGGTAATGCCCGACAAGCCGCTTGTTTACCGGAATAACCAAAAGAATGAGCATATTACGGAGTTTGCTTTTGCGCTTGCGGATTCGGTGCGCACGGTAATAAACAAGGCGGGTAACAGTTCAGATGGCGGCATAAAAACCGATGCGCAAAGGGCGGCAGAGTGGTTTATAAATCATTATCCGCTTTTGGGCGGTCTTGCAAGCGGATTTAAGATAATAGACACGAGAAATACCTTGCAGAATTTAAGCGATATTTCCATTGCGGCGGTGAATGTTACCGAGGGGGAGATTTATGTAAACAGGGCGGCGGGGCTGAATTCTGAGGAATGGAAATTTGTGCTTGCCCATGAGTATCTTCATGCGGGACTGCAGCACCATGCAAGGCGGCAGGGACGGGATTTTGAGCTTTGGAACGCTGCCTGCGATTTTGTTATAAACGGCTGGCTGAAGGAAATGCAGATAGGGCAGATGCCGAGCCGGGGGCTGCTTTATGATGAGAGCTTAAAAAATTTATCCGCCGAGGAAATTTATGATGAGCTTATAAAAAATCTGCGGAAAAATTCAAAGCATGAGACCTTTCGGGGGTATGGCAAGGGGGATATAATTGCGGACGGATACAAGGGGGATATAAATAATCCCACAACGCTGGACGAGTTCTGCAAAAGCGCTCTGCGGAGCGGTCTTATGTATCATGAACAGACGGGGCGGGGGCTTATTCCCGGGGGACTTATTGAAGAGATACGGGCGCTTTCCATGCCGCCTATTCCCTGGGACGTGCAGCTGGCGGAGTGGTTCGACATTTACTTTGCTCCTCTTGAAAAGCGGCGGAGTTACGCCCGTCCGAGCCGCAGGCAAAGCTCTGCTCCCGATATTCCGAGACCCAGTTTACTGCCTGCGGATATTCCCGAACACAGTCGGACTTACGGAGTGATCATTGACACGTCGGGGTCTATGTCGGCGCATATGATAGGGCTTGCGCTGGGGGCGGCGGCAAGCTATTCGGCGGCAAAGGAAGTGCCGTTGGTGCGGGTGGTTTTCTGCGACGCTGCGCCTTATGACATTGGCTATGTTTCCCCCGAGGATATTGCGGGGAGGGTGCAGGTAGAGGGGCGGGGCGGCACGGTTTTACAGCCTGCTGTCGATCTGCTGCAAAATGCGGAGGATTTTCCGAAAAATGCGCCGGTGCTTATTATTACCGACGGATATATCGAAGATGATCTGTCCGTAAAGCATGAGCACGCTTTTCTTATTCCCGAGGGGAACAGGCTGCCTTTCAGACCGTGGGGTAAGGTGTTTTATTTTAAGTGATCTTGTGTTGCAGTGTCGCATTTTTACAAGACAAAAATTATTTTCGGTGTTATAATATTGATTGACTATACAAATTATGCCAAAAAAAAACAATGGGAGGGAGACTGTAAAATGAACGAAATTATTGAAAGAGCGGGAGAGATCATTAAAGAAAGAGCGAGAGGTCCGCAGAATTTTGTTACCCTTGCTTTTGTGGATCGTGACGGCTATCCTCATACCACGACTATTTCAATTTCAAAGTCTGAGGGCATAAAGTGGCTGACATTCTGTACGGGAACAGGCGCCAAAAAAGACACCATAGACCGCTGCAACAAGGCAAGCGTATGCATTAATTCATCGGAATACCATATCGCATTGACGGGGACTATCGAGCAGATAACCGACCCCCGGGTTAAAAAAGAAATGTGGTATGACGGACTTAAAAATCATTTCAGCGGTTATGACGACCCGAATTACTGCGTACTGAAATTTACCACCGAGCGGTACAATTTGCTGCTTTTGTCTGACGGACAGTATGCAAGGGGGGATATTATATAAATCCTAATTTTTTTATTTAAAGTCATTTGTCCGTAAATTTAAAAGGCAGGAAAAACCGTTTTGATTTTCCTGCCTTTTATTTTAGTTAAATTTTTTGCTTTTATTCCTCGTACAGCATTTCAAAATTTTCAAATATGCCCTTGCATGGCTTGCCGTTATCCGCTGCATTTACGGCGTAAAGCCCTGTCACAACTCCCGTAAAACCGCCCGAAACCTCGCTGGAAAGATATTTTGACTGGGCTGTGCCGAGGAACTTTTCACCCTCGCTTGTGATAACGGAAAAGTTGTAGTGAAGTTCGTCCGATTTTATTTTGAGGACGGCTTTATTTTCGGTGACAGGAACGATTGCCTGTTCGTGCTTGACGCCGCCGATATTCAGCTTTAATACCGCTTCAAAGCTGCCGTCTTTTTTCCGCAGGGCTATGTCGTAATGTTCATTCTCGCAGGAATAGACGGTAAGTCCGCAGTCGCCGCTGCCGCCGGTTTCGGGAACGGTGACATTGCATGTAATTTCCATTTTCAGATCACGCTGGCGAATGCCTATGAATGTGGGAGAATCCACATCGTCAAGGGTTATACCTGTGCCCGTAAGCTCCGCCGAATTTTCGCCCAGTTTGTAATTTGACATATCCGGGTGACGAAGATGACACCAGTCCACATTCCAGGCGGTATTTTCAAAGGTATAATTATTCCTCCCGGTCTGGGCAAAATCCCCCTCGATATCATATTCCCTGTGGGCTGTGCCGTCAATGCCTGCGGTGAACCAGCCCTTATCGTCAAATGTCACGGGGATAAGGAAAACCTCCCTGCCGAGGGTGTGGTAGGGCATCCACATATGTATTTGCCTGAAGCCGAGACAGAGAATATGCCAGCTGCCGTCCCTGCCGCAGATAAGGTCGCCGTGGCCTATGCCCTGGATAATTTCGGGGGCTTTGTTGCGGTTGGTGAGAACGGGGTTTTGGGCGTATCCCTCAAATGGTCCCCAGACGGATCTTGAACGGGCGTATGTTATCATATGGCCGTACTCCGTGCCGCCCTCGGCTGCCATTAAATAATAATATTCGCCTATTTTATACATATGGGGACTTTCGAGATAGCGTCCCCCCGAGCCTTTCCAGATACATTTGCTTTCGGAAAGCTTTTTTCCTGTGGCGATGTCTATTTCGCACTGGACAACTCCCCCCTCGCCGTAATCGTCGGTGCCGTTGCTGAGAAAATATGTTTTGCCGCAGTCAAACAGCAGAGACGGGTCAATGCCGTCACGGTCTATTTTAATGGGGTCGGACCATTCGCCGCAGATATCGTCGGTGTAGACATAGAAATTCTCGTGGGTGGTGTCGTTGGTGGTAACCATATAAAATCTGCCGTTATTGTGGCGGATAGTGGGAGCAAATACGCCTCCCGAGCTGTTCACTTTTTCGAGCTGCACCTGGGTTTTGCGGGTGAGTACATGACCTATCTGCTTCCAGTTCACCAAATCCTCGCTTTCAAACAAGGGCACTCCGGGAAAATACTGGAATGAACTGCAGACCATATAATATTTCCCCTTTGCAAAGCAAACGCTGGGATCGGGGTAAAAACCTTTTATGACAGGATTTGTATAGCGCATTTTCTTTAGCTCCTTACTTTCTGTTTTCGATATAGGTTTTAATTAGCTCCGCCGCTGAGGATGCGGTCAGATGCTCGCTGTTGATACAAAGCTCATAGCTGTCCGAAGCGCCCCATTTGGTTTCCGCATAATAGTTGTGATAAGAGGCTCTTGCCTTGTCGACCTTAACTATACGCTGGGAGGCTTCCTTTATGGAAATATTCTCCCTTTTGGCGGTATATTCCGCACGGTAGGCGGGAGAGGCGGTGATGAAAATGCTCACCACGTCATAATCGTCCTTTAAAATATAATCCGCACATCTGCCGACTATTACGCAGGGCCCGCTCTTGGCTGCGGCTTTTACCGCATTCACCTGCGCTTCATAGGCTACCAGTTCAATGGGCTTGCCTGCGAAAAAACCGCCGTTGCCCGCATTCATCACAAGGGAATACAAAAGGCTGGATGTGGGGGTCTCCTCGAAATTTTCCATAAAGCTGTCGCAAAGTCCGCTTTCCTTGGCGGCGTGGGTTATAAGCTCCTTATCGAAAAAGCCTATGCCCATTTTTTCCGCAAGGGCTTTGCCTATAAGTCTGCCGCCGCTGCCGAAGCGTCTGCCTATTGTGATTATTCTTGTTTTTTCAGACATATTATCATCCTCCCGAAAAAAGTCTTTGCTTTATTTTGCCGATGCCTGATGTTTTATTTATTATACCACATTGTGCATAAAATTGCAAGGGGGATTTTTGTGTTTTTTGTGGATATAAAAAGGGCGCAGTGTTTTTTCACAGCAGCCCGACATTCTAATATAAAAAAGCGTTTAAATCTTTATTCAAATAACTGCCAAAAAGTGAACAACAGCATTTATAATTATCCCTGAGCAGCCTGCAATAAATAAGTGTAACCGTAAGCAATATTCATCCCAATACCAAAGACTTAGCGATATAATCGGGGATATTGAAATGCCTGTCCATAAAATACAATCTGCCAAAATTATATAATTTATTTTAATTTTCGGGTGCTTCATTTCTTGGGGCTTTAATATGTAAAGTCTATAATAAAGCACAATATCCGATATGACCATTACAGCTGCAAAAATTATGTCCTCATCAGCACTAAAAATGCCGACTATGTCTATTGCAAGGATACGTATTATGTACACGATCACTATTTCTTTTATTGCTGTTTTTGCCATGCTTTTTCTCCTATCATTTTTGTATTAACATTTGATTCACTGCTATATTATAGCATTTCGGAAAAATTAAGGCAATATGCTGTTTGTAATTTAATGAATGACAATTGTCACTTTATCTGACGATAAAAGGCGCTGTTTTTTTCGTGCTGTTTTTGATATTGCATTACCCGCACTGATCAGGACTTTTTACGTTACAAACAAAACTCTGTTTTAAGGTTTTCTAAGCGCATTTTTTCAGATTCCGAAACAGTCAAAAAAGGATTATATAAATAATGCTGCAGTACATCGGCGTCAATTAATATTTCATTGAAAGGGGTTTGTTTAACTGCCTTATCGCTATGATTGTATATCGCATCACATATCATATCTGTTTCTGAATTATCGAAAATATCAAGCTCATTCAATATTTCTTTTGCCATAACAGCACCCTTATGTGCATGATCTTGATGATCCATTGTTTTATAGGAAAATATATTGTGGAGCATACCTGCTACTATTGCCAATTCGACATTTTCTTTTCTTTTTTGTGCAATCATTGCACACGCCTGCGCAACTCCGTAAAGATGTAAATAGGCGCATCTTCTTTCGACTGTATCAGTCATATTTAAAAGCACATTGTCTACATACTCCCTAACTTTTTCAATTCGATTTTCCATAATTTTTTGTTCCATATATACCTCTTTTAATTTTGGTTTATCTTACTGAAAATTATGACATTGCCGCAGCAATACGCCATAAAACTTGACCGCAAAACAGAAATCGCTGTCCTAAAAAAGACAGCAAGCAGAACATTTTTCAACATTCTGCTTTTGCTTTTTCAGATTTTTTGATTTTGATTATGTTTTGAATTTCCCGCATAGTCAAACTTCGGCTCACAAAGTTTAAATTCAAAGGTTTCCCTGTCAACCATACCAACTGTTTTGTCACTGTCGTAAAGCTGAAGCAAAAAGCCTGCCATTTGTTCGGCAGTGTGATATTTGCCGAAGGTTTTATCATAATCATATTCGATAGTATCGTTTGCAACTTTTCCGAACTCGGTTTCGGTTGCTGCGGGAGCTAATACCTTTGCCCTCATTTTTGCTCCGTTTGCTTTTAATTCATGATCTAAACCTTCCGTAAAAGTGCTTACATAAAATTTTGCGGCACAATACGTAACAGCATTGGGAACGATCGTATAGCCCCCTGCCGAAGAAATATTTATAAGCTGTGCCCCCTCCTTGTTTATAAAATCTCTTACAAAAAGTGTGGAAAAAACTGTCAGCGCCTCTATATTCAAATGCAGCATTTGAGTTATTTTTCTTATATCCTGATTTGCAACTGTGTCATAATCTCCAAAACCTGCATTGTTTATCCAAGTTTGCAAGGGGTAATTTTTTACTTGCTCGTAAACATTAAAAACATTTTCGGAAATGGACAAATCAGCCGGCTTTACAATAATATCCTTGTCGGGATATGAACATAAAATTTCTTGCTTTAATTCTTCAAGTCTGTCTTTTCGACGGGCAATTACAATTAGATCACTGCCTCGTGCAGCAAAGGCTTTTGCTGTTTCATATCCAATACCCGAGCTTGCTCCGGTGATTACGGTGTAGTTATTTTTTCTCATCCAAATTCCTCCCAAATAAAACCGCTGCCTTTAAAAAGCAGCGGTTGGTTTGTTAATAATTTTAAATGAATAAACAAGAACTGCCAAATCAGCCGTTAAGCTTCTTTGCAAGCTGGCTTTTCTTTCTTGCAGCGGTGTTCTTGTGCATAATGCCCTTTGCGCAAGCCTGGTCAACCTTCTTGATGGCAAGTCTTACAGACTCGGGAGTTGTCTCGGCGTTTGCTGCCTTTATAACGGTCTTGAGATTGGACTTTATCATCTTGTTGCGCAGGGTCTTTTTCTTGATCACCTTTACACGCTTCTTAGCGGATTTAATGTTAGGCATAACTTATAAACCTCCGATTATCGTTCTTTTTTGATTTATATTTTACGGATTAAGGCAGCCATAAAAGTCCCGGACACGTAGAAAGACTTTCACAAAGGCGTAAATGAACCGCCCGAACACGTCTGTTAATCCAATTTGCAAACAGCTTTATTGTCGGCCAAAGCATTTGCTTTTATATTATACCATATTTTGCAAATCATCGCAAGTGGCTATATGTAAAATTTTCATACAGTTTTTATGGGTAACTTTAGATATTTTGCACATAATTATCTTAAAAAGTCTATTGAAAGGGAGTTTTTCAATGAACAGGAGCAATTCCTCACGCACGGACCTTGCGGTGGAGATGATAAATACCGAAGCAAGCGGCTTGCCAAAGGGCATTCGCAAGAGAGTACGCAAAAGCTCGGTCTGCACGGTGACGGAAATTATTGTGGAGGATATTCTTGCGGGGATAAAGATCGGCAAAAACAAGGGGAGGTACATTACCGTGGAGACCGACCGTCTTTCGGCTCACCCCGAGGATTTCGGAGAGCAGTCGGACAACATTGCGGCGGAAATAAAATCTCTTGCTCCCGACCTTAGCCGTCTGCTGGTGGTAGGGCTGGGAAATGACAACATTACCCCGGATTCTCTCGGCCCACGCACGGCGGGGAGAGTGATTGCCACACGCCACGTAGCGGAGAGCAATGCGGGTTCGGAACTGGCAAGCCTTGATCTTTCCAGTGTTTCGGTATTATCGGCGGGGGTAATGGGACAGACGGGAATAGAATCTTCGGAAATAATACAGGCGGTATGCGGCAAGGTGAATCCCACCTGTGTTATTGCCATTGACGCTCTTGCCTGCAGCGACATAAGCCGCTTGGGAACGACTATTCAGATAACGGATTCGGGGATTTCCCCCGGTTCGGGAGTGCAGAACAGGCGCAAGGAACTCTCGAGAGAAACCCTCGGAATGCCTGTTATAGCGATAGGAGTACCCACAGTTGTGGATATGCATAGCATTGTGCAAAATATTACAGGTTCGCCCCCCGACAAGCATTTGCCGAATATGATGGTAACTCCCCGTGACATTGACAAGATGATAGACAGGACGGCGCATTTGCTGGCTTTCTCCATTAACAAGGCGGCTCAACCCAATCTTTCCTCGGAGGATATTTTGTCTTTGATGTAGAATAAATAAAAGCCTGTCTTTTTCGGCAGGCTTTTTTGAATGTTCCACGTGGAACATTTATTCGCTTTTCAGAATTTCGACTATTCCGCTTGCAAGCTTATACAGGTCGTCTTTACCGTAAAAATCCACGGAGATAGTTCCCCTGCCGCTGCCGTCACCTGTTATTTTTGCTCTTCTTCCGATGGCCTCCATTATCTGTATTTCCGTTTCGGCGTAATAGTTTTTCATCCGGCGGCTTTCCGAGGGCTTTTCTGGTGATTCTTTTTTGTTTTCCTTCATACCTTTTACAAGCTTTTCCGTTTGCCTTACATTCAGACCGTCTTTGACTATTTCGGTCAGCGCAGATTTCATTTCATCCTCGGATTCGGAGGAGAGGAGAACCTTTGCGTGACCCACGGAAATATCGCCCTTTTGCAGCGCTTCAAGGGCTGCGGAGGGCAGATTCAGCAGCCGCAGGGAATTGGCTATATAGGAGCGGGATTTTCCCACTGCTTCCGCAACCCTTTCCTGAGTCATTTCATAGCTTTCCATAAGCTCACGGTATGCAACAGCTTCCTCCACCGGGTCAAGGTCAGCTCGCTGAATATTTTCTATAATAGAGATCTGGGCAACTTCTAAATCAGTAAAATCTTTAATAATCACAGGGACTTCGTCCATTTTTAAAATGCGGCAAGCCCGCCAGCGCCGCTCCCCTGCCACTATCTGATAAGTCATTCCGTTGCCTGTGGGGCGGACTATAATAGGCTGGATAAGTCCATGTTCTTTTATGGAATCTGCCAGTTCTCTGATGGAATTCTCGTCAAAATTTTTTCGGGGCTGTCCTTTGTTCGGTTCGATTTCCGAGACACGCAGCGTCATAACCTCGCTGCTGTCAAGGGAATTGTCCGCAAAAACTGCATCCAATCCTGCACCAAGCGCCATTTTATTTTCCTCCCTTTGCCTTTATGGTGACTTTCTTTTTAGTCTGCTTCGGCTTTACATCCTTTACGCCGTGCCTTTTGAGCATTTCCTCGCAAAGCTTTTCGTAAGCCTCCGCTCCACGGGAAATTTTATCGTAATATATAACAGGCTTGCCGTAGCTGGGGGCTTCGGAAAGCTTTACATTACGGGGAATTACCGTCCGGTAGACCTTTTGAGGAAAATGCTTCTGAACCTCCCCCACTACCTGATTTGTAAGGTTAAGCCGTGAATCGAACATGGTAAAAACTATTCCGTCAATATCAATATTGGGGTTATAATGCTTTCTCACCATTTTTATCGATTCCACAAGCTGCGAAAGTCCCTCCAAAGAATAATACTCGCACTGAAGCGGTATAAGCACGCTGTCTGATGCGCAAAGTGCGTTTACTGTCAGCAAAGAAAGCGAGGGTGGACAGTCGATAAATATGTAATCATAGTCGTTTTTTATAGTAAGCAGCTGCATTTTAAGCCTGTTGGAGCGATTGTCCAGATTAACAAGCTCAATATCCGCTCCTGCCAATGAGGAAGTGCTGCTGATAAGAGAAACCCCTTTAAATGCGGTTTCTATAACGCCCTCCTCTATTTTCCGCTGACCTATGAGAATATCATAAACCGTAACGGAAACGGATTTTTTTCTAACGCCGAAGCCGCTTGTGGTGTTTCCCTGGGGGTCCATATCAATGCAAAGCACCTTTTTGCCCCTGATTCCCACAGAAGCAGCCAGATTTACAACTGTAGTAGACTTGCCAACGCCGCCTTTCTGGTTGGCAACCGCAATAATTTTCGCCATTTTATCCTTCCTTTTGCCATTTTTAGATTTACTATATTTAATTATACCATTACCTGCTTTTTTTTGCAATTGACAAAGGATATAAAATTTAGCAAATAAAGCTGATACATTCTACAAATTTGTAAAATAGCGGCACTGCGCTGCGGTTAAATTGTAAAAAAAATGTTCCACGTGGAACAAAAAGGCACGAACATATGTTTTTATGTTCGTGCCTCAATATTCTATTTTTAATTTGGTATCCTCACAACATACTCTATATACTCTTTCTCATTCTTTTTTGTTACCTCTGCATTTATTCCCGCTGCCTGCATTACCTCAATGGCGTGGTTAATAGTGTTCACAAACAAGCGCACATCTTTGAATGCTCCACGGCATTTTTTTATTCTCCGCAGCTCCTTGTCCCGTTTCATTACATTGTCAATAAGTCTCTCGGTATTATCCACATTCAGCTTGCGTTCGTAAATCTCCCTTATTATGTCCCCCCGCATTTCATCGCTTTCTACCTTTAAAAGTGCACGGGCGTGTCTTTCTGTGAATCCGTATTCGATAATTTTTATCCGGTCATTTCTGTCCAGCCGCAAAAGCCGCAGTTTGTTTGCAACTGCCGACTGAGTTTTTCCCAGCCTTACCGCCACATCCTCCTGTGTAAGCCCGAAAAGGTCGATCATAGTCTTTATAGCCTCTGCCTCTTCAAAAAAGTTAAGGTCCTTTCGCTGCATATTTTCCACCAGGCTCATCATTGCCGACCCACGCTCGGTAGTTTCAATAACAATACAGGCAATTTCCGTCATTCCGCATATTCTTGCCGCCCTCATTCTCCTCTCCCCTGCCACAAGTTCAAAACCCACATCCACCCGTCTGACTATTATCGGCTGAATAAGTCCGTTTGTTTTAATGCTTGCCGCCAGGTCTTCCAGTTCCTCGCTGTCAAATATCCGTCTTGGCTGATTCGGATTGGGGTAAATCCTGTCCATATCAATTTCAATGACCCTCCCCACCGTTTTTTCATTTAATATTGCCGAGCTTATTGCGTCAAATATTTTAAGCTTTGAAGCCGCCATAATATCAACCTTTCTTTGTTTATTTGTATCTCTGATATTATTTTAGCTTAAATTATTCTCAAAATAAAGATAAAAATTTCGGGAATTTGCGGACAAACCCTTTAAAGTTCACTGCAAATTCCCTTTTTCAATTCTTTTTTTTCATAATTTGTCCGCTGTTTCGGGGATATTTTGTCGGACAGGCTGATATTTTTCTCACTATCCCCGCCGCTCTTTTGTCCCCGCAGGGCAGGGAATATTGTATTATTTCTTCCATCTCTCCGCCGAGGATTTTTATTATTTCTTCCCCCTCCCTGAGATTTTCGTTAGGACCCTTCAAAGCTATAAATCTGCCCCCGACCTTTACAAAGGGCAGGCAGTATTCCGCCAATACAGGCATTGCAGCCACCGCTCTTGCGACTGCAATATCATACTGTTCCCTGTATTCTCCTTTTCTGCCAATTTCCTCAGCCCTACCGTGAATACATTCCGCAGCCTCCGTTGCAGCCGAAACCTCTTTAAGAAAATTCACACGCTTATTCAGACTGTCCAGAAGCGTCACATCAAGATCGCTTCTGTAAATTTTCATAACAAGTCCCGGAAATCCCGCACCCGTACCTACATCAATTATCCTTGTGCCCTCTTTTATATCGCACATTCCGAAAATCAGCAGACTGTCCAGAAAATGCTTTTCGGAAATTTCATTTGCCTCCGTTATCCCCGTAAGGTTCATGACTTTGTTTTTTTCAACCAACATACAGGCATATTTATCCAGCTTATCAAAACATTCCTTTGAAAGCTTCAATCCCTTTTCTTCAAATATTCTCTCTGTGAATCTGCAATCTAACATTATCCGTTCTCCTTTTTCAACAATTCCGATCAGAATTGTTGAAAATTATCTTTTTTCATTTTTGACAGCCATATAATAAGCACACTTACATCTGCAGGAGATACTCCCGAGATTCTTCCTGCCTGCCCGATATTTTCCGGCTTTATCCTGTTCAGTTTTTCAACAGCCTCCAAAGAAAGTCCGCCGATCTTACCGTAATCCACATCACCGGGCAGCTTTTTTTCCTCCAATTTCCGAACATGCTCTATTTCCATAAGCTGACGGGAAATATATCCCTCATACTCTATCCGCAGGCTTGCCTGCTCTTTTACCTCATAGCTGAGCTCCTGCCTGTCCTTGTCAAAGGGAACAAGATCGTCATAACTTATCTGGGGGCGCTTTATAAGCTCTGACATTTTTACTCCTCCGCTTATTGCCGCAGTCCCTTTTGAAACAAGCATTTCATTAAGCCCCTCGCTCGGAGACAGCGTAGTGTTTTTAAGCCTCTTTACTTCCTTTTCAATCTGTTCCTGCTTAATTAAAAAACTCTCATAACGTTCACTGCCGATAAGACCTATCCTGTAACCTGTAGGAGTAAGCCTCTCGTCTGCATTGTCCTGCCGCAGAATAAGCCTGTATTCGCTTCGGCTGGTCATCATCCGATAAGGATCGCTGCACCCTTTCACCACAAGATCGTCTATAAGCGTTCCGATGTATGACGACGAACGGGAAAGCACTATCTGATCCTCGCCTTTTACGGAAAGCGCCGCATTTATCCCGGCAACCAACCCCTGCGCCGCCGCTTCTTCATAACCCGAGGTCCCGTTAAACTGCCCCGCACCGTAAAGTCCTCTGACCGCCTTAAATTCCAAAGTAGCCCTCATTTCCAAAGGGTCGCAGCAGTCGTATTCAATAGCATATGCGCTCCGCATTACCTCAGCATTTTCCAGTCCCTCAATAGTGCGCAGAAATTTTATCTGTACATCCTCGGGAAGCGATGAGGACATTCCCTGCAAATAATATTCATCCGTCCCAATTCCCATAGGCTCAACAAAAAGCTGATGTCTCTCACGGTCGGGAAATCTCATTATCTTATCCTCAATTGACGGACAATATCTCGGACCTACCCCGCTTATTCTTCCCGAATACAGCGGCGAACGATGAATATTTTCTCTTATTACCCTGTGGGTCTCTCCGTTTGTATGCGCCATATAGCAGGAAACTATATTTTTCATACCTTTTCTGTCGGTCTCAAAGGAAAAAGGCTGAATATCCTCATCCCCCTGCTGCTCTGTCATTTTAGAAAAATCAATGCTCCTTTTGTGAACTCTGCAGGGCGTTCCCGTCTTGAAACGCCTTACTGTAAGCCCGATCCTCCTCAGATTTTCCGAAAGCAGATTTGCGGGCAGCGTGGAATCAGGGCCGCTTTCATAAGAGACCTGCCCTATATGTATAACACCTTTAAGGTAAGTTCCCGTGGCAATTATCACCTTTTTAACATTATAAACCGCCCCCAGCGAAGTAACAACACTTTTTACACAGCCGTCCTCCACTTTTATGTCTGCGATCTCCCCCTGCTTTATATCCAGATTTTCCTGCTTCTCGCAAACCCTTTTCATATATTCGTGATATCTTACCCTGTCCGCCTGAACACGCAGACTGTGCACCGCAGGGCCTTTTCCTCTGTTGAGCATTCTGCTTTGAATATAGCAAGCGTCCGCAGCCCTGCCCATTTCTCCGCCAAGTGCGTCAATTTCCCTTACCAGATGACCCTTTGCAGTTCCCCCGATAGAAGGGTTGCAGGGCATATTTGCTATTCCGTCCAGACTGATTGTGAAAAGCGCAGTCCTTACTCCAAGACGTGCCGCCGCCAAAGCAGCTTCCACACCCGCATGACCTGCCCCCACAACAGCAACATCATATTCACCCATAAAATAATTTTCCATACTATCCACCCTTGCCGCAGCATATTTGTTCCACGTGGAACATTTCAGAATATATTGTTTTTATTTACCCACACAAAAATGCGAAAACACCTCATTAACAACAACCTCGCTTACTCTCTCCCCCGTAAGCTCCAACAAGCTGTTCAAAGCGTCGTCCAGCACAATATTTACAGCGTCCAGCGTAACTCCGCTTTTCATTGCGTCCAACGCTTCTCCGATAAATCCCGCTGCCCTGTCAAGACAGATTTTCTGCCTTTCATTTACCGTAATATCGTCATAAACACTTTCATTTTCCAAAAAAAGCTTTTCCAATATTCTCCGTAAATTTTCAAGCCCCTCCCCTTTTTCCGCAGAAATATCCGTAACATTTTCAAATCTGTCCTCAATATATTTCCTGTCAATTTTTCCCATCCTGTCCGACTTATTAATGCAGGCAATAATTTTCACATTCCGAAGTTCGCCGCACATTTCAATAAGCCGCATATCATCATCGTCCAGCACATCCCCGTTATCAAAGACCGCTATAATAAGATCGGCATTTTTTATTTTCTCCTCCGCTCTTTTAATACCAATACCCTCAATAATATCCTCCGAACCTCTCAGCCCCGCTGTGTCCGAAAGCCGCAGAACAATATCTCCCAGCCGCACACTTTCCTCTACAATATCCCTTGTCGTCCCCGCAATATCCGTCACAATGCTTTTTTCATACCCCGCCAGCAAATTCATCAGCGTGCTTTTCCCCACATTGGGCTTCCCCGCAATTACCGTTTCTATTCCCGCTTTAAGTATCCTAACGTTATCGTAAACCGCCGATATTTTCCTGAGCTCTCCCGAAATTTCCGTAAGCTCACATATAAGTCCCTCTTCTCCTATTTCCGGAATATCCTCCTCAGGGTAATCCACCCACGCTCCTATCTGTCCCAGAATTTTAACAAGCCTGTCGGAATAAACTTTTATCTTCTTAAACAGACTGCCCTCTTTAACGCTTCTTGTCCTCCTGTAAACAGCGCTGCCCTCCGCCGAAATAATATCCATAACCGACTCTGCCTGAGTAAGGGACATTTTGCCGTTAATATAAGCCCTTTTCGTAAACTCTCCCGCCTCCGCAGGATACGCCCCCGCCTCCGAAATTCTCCGCATTATTTTTTCCGTAATATATATCCCCCCATGACAAGATATTTCAACCACATCTTCCCCCGTGTAAGACCTCGGAGCACGGTAAACTGTAATTACCCCGTCATCCATTCTGCTTCCGTTCTCATCAATAACATTACCGTAAGCACAGGAGTACCCCTCCATTTCCGACGGCATACCCTTTTGGGAAACACACTCAAAAACCTTATCCGCAATCTTAAACGCATCTTCCCCGGAAATTCTTATAATACCGATTCCCCCCACCGCCCTCGGCGTGGAAATTGCAGCAATAGTCTTATCCTCATAAATCATTTTTTTCCTCTCCGTTAATCAGACTTTCACACCAACGATACGCTGAAACTTAGGGAATTACCGCTAACTTTCAAACTTTAAGCCCCTTTACTTAATCCTGTACATCAAAAACGTTGAAGCTTAAGGAATATCCTGTAACATTCAAACTTATCCTGCTTTTGTTGTGACTATTTTTATAAATGTTCCACGTGGAACATTTTCATATAATCAAAGGCAAGAGGACATAATTCCTCTTGCCTCCGCTTGTCAAAAATTCATTTTCTCAGAAATCGATCTTATCATAAAGCCCGCTTTCCGTCATGCTGTCCTCGGGCTTGGGCTTTTTGTAATCCTTTTCAAAGGAGGTTTTCATCAGGTCCATTGAGGAACGTCTCTCAATTTTTCTGTCGCCTCTCCTGTCATTTCTTCTGCCCGGTCCCCTGTCACGCTTGTCATAACCGCCCTTTCTCTCGGGTCTGCCGCTGACGGAAGATATAACTACCTTTCTGTAAGGCTCTTCACCCGAGCTTTTCGAGGTAACTCCCTCAATTTCGCTTACAGCCGCATGGATTATCCGCCTCTCATACGGATTCATAGGCTCTAACGTGGTTGTTCTTCCCGTGCGCAGAACAGACTTGGAAATTTTCCTTGCCAGTTCCTCCAGAGCCTCCTTGCGCCTCTCACGGTAACCGCAGCAGTCAAGCGTTACCCTGTAATATTCCTTGTCGCTTTTGTTTGCAGCCATTCCCGCAAGATACTGCAATGAATCAAGGGTCTCCCCTCTCCTGCCTATAACAGCCCCCGTGGTGTCCCCCTCAATATCAATAAGCACACCGTCGTCGCTTTCGGTGAGTTTAAGCTCCGCCTCAATATCCATGCATTCAAGTATCTTCCTGATATACTCCGCAGCGATCTCCGCCTTTGAAGGCTCGTATTCCGCAGTTATAACTGCATTCTTTTTTCCTATTCCGAGGATTCCTTTTTTCTCCTCCTCAATTACAGTAAATTCTATTTTTTCGGGACTTGTCTTGAAAAATTCCGCCGCCATGGCCTTAGCCTCTTCAACAGTATTAGCGGTAAATTCCTTTTTCATACGGATAACATCCTTTCTATATATAGATTAAGCGCCGCCTGGCGGCTGCTTTGCTATTGCAAACTAACGGCATATCAGCAGATTATTTGTCATCATCCTCTTTATAAACTCCGCCGTATTTTTCCGCCTGACGGCGTCTTGCCTCTGCAATGATCTTTCTTTCGTATTCCTTCATCTGGGAATTGCTCAGCTTTATTTCCCCGTCCGGATCGTCGTCGGAAATTCCCGCCGTGGAAATACGCCTGCCGCCTGTATTATTTGCCTCATTCTGCTGTTTTAACTGCTCCTGAAGCATCTCATTGTATTTCTCCATAAATCCCGAACGCTTCTTGTTCTTATTCTTCAGCTTATCCTTTTCAACAAGCTTCTGAACATATTCCGGAGTGTATATTTTATGGAGAACGATCATCTGGATTATTCCCACCAGCGACGAACAAGTCCAGTAAAAGCTTATGCCCGCAGGGAGGGAAAAATACAGAGGAACGTAAATTATAGGCAGAATATAGAACATCATGTTCATGCTTCCCATCTGCGCTGCCGCCTCAGGGTTAAGCTTTTTCTGCTTGCGGTTGTTGTATACGGTAGTGCATATCTGAATAAGTCCCGATAATAAAGGGATTATCAGCAGCCCCACAGAAGCCGCAGTCCAGACGTGCCCCTCTTCAAAAACAATGTTAGGAGAAACACCCAGATCAATAAACCCAAAAAGCATATTGTCAAAATCCAATATCTTCTGAACCACATCAGCGCCGATCCCGCTGTCTGTAAACAGAGAAGGATTTTCCTTCACCGACTGCAGAATAAACAGCTCCGGACGGGATCTGAAGCTGTTGTTCCCCTCAAACAAAGGAGCAGCCACAGCTTTGAGCGCCTCCATAGTGTCCTTGCTTATCCTCACCACATGGGTCAAGGGCTTGTACACCACATCTATCATACCGAAAAGCACAAACATCTGCAAAAACATAGGCAGACAGGAGGACATGGGGTTAATGTTCTCCTCCGCATACAGCTTCATCTGTTCCTCTTGCAGCTTTGTGGGATTGTTGGCATATTTTTTCTTTAAACCTTCCAGCTTAGGCGCAAACGCCGCATTTATCGCCATCATCTTCTGCTGCTTTACCGATAAAGGGAACAGCAAAAGCCTCATAATTACCGTAAAAATTGCGATCGCAATGCCGTAATTTTTCACCAGTGAATATACCGGCCACATAATAAGGCCGAGAATGCTGCCTATAAGCTCCGAAATAAAACCCATATTGCCTCACTTAATTTCTAAAATTCCATTTTTTTATATAATGTCTTTTTTCACAGGAAAATATTCCCGCAAACCCGACATAAAAACAAATTTATAAAAAGCATTCAAAAACAATTCACATAATTACCTTTAATTATCAACAATTGTCTCATCCTGCGGTTTTTCTTTTTTATAATAAAGCAGATCGAATTTTTCGGGAACATAGTCGACCCCGCCTCTTGACCAGGGATTGCACCGCAAAATTCTCCACGTCCCCAGCGCCAGACCTTTAACAGGCCCGTGCTTCATCAAAGCGTCCACTGCATAATGGGAGCAGCTGGGATAATACTTGCACCTGGGCGGAAAACAGGGCGAAATAAATATCTGATATATCTTTATCGGAACTATAAGAATACCCTTAATTATCCCGCTTATCTTTTCCCTTATCATTGCTTTTCCTCACAGGCTTTTTCGGACTCTGACCCTTCATATGAGGGATCACCCTTCCCTTAAAAAAGCTCACAACATTATAGCTCTTGCAGCTTACACTGCCCGCCCTTGCAGCAACTATCATATCAAAGCCCACCGGGAAATCCTTTTCGCATTCCCTGTAAGCCTGCCTTATAACACGCCTTGCTCTGCTTCTTTTAACGGCGTTGCCGATTTTCTTTCCCGTGGAAATGCCTATGCGGTTGATATTCTTTCCGTTTTTCCTGTAATACACGGTGCATATCCCGCAGGAAACAAAAACTCCTTTACTGTAAAGCCTCGTAAAATCCTTGTTGCTTTTTATCCTGACAGTGTAGAGCATAAAAAACTCCTTTCTAAAAAATATGACCACAAATGCGGTTTGTGGTCACAAATTTCAGAAACCGTTTACCAATATCAATAGGTAAGTGTCTTTCTGCCCTTGGCACGTCTGCGGGACAGTATTTTTCTGCCGTTCTTGGTGGACATTCTTTTCATAAAGCCGTGCTCTTTTTTTCTGTGGAGCTTCTTGGGCTGGTAAGTTCTTTTCATATTTTCTCCTCCTTTGGATAAAAAATTTATTTAAGGGGAATTTTCACATTAAAAATAGAAATACCCTATCAATGTTAAATTATAACTCAAAACACCCCTGTCTGTCAAGTGTTTTTATTAAATTTCTTAAAATTTTAATATTTTAAATGGTACAGAAAAATTTTCGGGCAATTTTATTGTGAATTTTTAATAAAAATTTCCTGCAGATCATCAAAAAATTTTTTCCCTGTCCGGGGATAAACAATTATTTAGTCTGTTGAAAAAATTTCTTTCACAGAAAATTCACACTTTGACTTTTTACTGCTGCCGATTATTTCATAACCATTTTAACAGAATCGACAAGTATACTCAAATATCAAACCTCAATTATTTTACTCTTTTAAACTATTCTTTTTTTTCTAAAATTTTGCATTGATATTTTATTTTTATTCATAAAATTAAACAGTGCAATTTTTTTATCTTTTTTTAAATAAAAATTTGCATAAAACTATTGACAATTGCAAAATTATATGTTATAATATAAACAGATCGAATATTAAAAAATACATTATTTTTTATTTATAATATCCGGAGCATTTTTTGGTCTGATATTGGCTGCATTCTGTTTTGCTGCCGGACTTATTTTTATTTACAAAAAATACTTGATTTTTTTCTATGTATATGGTATAATAAAAATAAGCTTGCAATAATTGGCTTTACGCCCTGTAATGCAGGCTCTGTTAAAGAAATCGAGATGGGGTCTAATATGAAATCCTTTGCGGAAGTTTTTGACAAAGCGCTGGACTTTGTTCATGAAAAGGTCAAAAGCGGAGAACTTACGGCTGTGGCCTATGATATGTGGATATCCTCAATGAAACCGGACAGGCTGGAGGGAAATACGGCTTATTTCAAAGTTCAGTCGGAGTTTCAGAAGGGCATAATTTTACAGAACTACGGAAAGCTTCTGGAAGAGGCTTTTTTAAATGTTATGGGCTTTGAGGTGAAAATAGAGATCACCCCGGAGGAAGTTTCCTGTGAGGATGACAATGCTGCAAGGAATGCAGATCCAGGAAAGCGTGAGGAACCTGAAAAGACCTTTGACGGAGGGATGTATGAATACACCTTTGAGACCTTTATCGTAGGCAGCTCCAACGAATTTGCCCACGCTGCCTGCATGGCGGTCACAAAGAACCCCGGCAAGGAATATAATCCCCTGTTTCTCTACAGTCCCCCGGGAATGGGAAAAACTCACCTGCTTTCGGCGGTGCAGTATTCGCTGAAAAAAAGCGACCCGTCCCTCAACATAATTTATGTAACCGGGGAGGCATTCACCAACGACATCATCAATGCGATCAGGGATAAAAGCACTTCGGATTTCCGCCGCAAATACCGTTCGGCGGACGTACTGATGGTTGACGATATACAGTTCATTTCGGGAAAGGAATCCACACAGGAGGAATTTTTCCACACCTTTAACGAGCTTCACACCCAGGGAAAGCAGATAATCCTGACCTCCGACCGTCCCCCAAAGGATATAAAGACCATTGAGGACAGGATCCGCACCCGCTTTGAATGGGGGCTTATAGCGGATATTTCCGCACCCGAGTATGAAACAAGGGTGGCTATCACAAGGCGCAAGGCGGAGCTTCTGAATCTTACTCTTTCCGACGAGGTAGTGGACTGCATTGCCTCCAAGCTGAAAAAAGACATAAGGGAGCTGGAGGGCTGCGTAAAAAAGCTCAAGGCTTCGCAGATGCTTCTGGGAGCGCCTCCTACTCTGACCCAGACCCAGAACGCCATAAGGGAAATACTCAGCGAGGAATCCTCCGAGCCTGTAAATGCAGAGCAGATAATTTCCGAAGTGGCGGGAGTTTACGGCGTTACCACCGACGACATCCGCTCCTCCAAGCGCTCGGCTCAGATATCCGGGGCAAGAAAGGTCGCAGCCTTTGCCATAAGGGAGCTGACCCAGCTTTCCATGCAGAATATCGGCGAGGAGCTGGGGGGAAAAAATCACTCCACCGTTTCATTCTACATTGACAATGTGGGAGAAATGATGGAGGAGGACGGCAGGTTCAAGGAAACCGTGGAGGATATTATAAAAAATATCCGTGAAAGGTACTCTGCCTGACCCTGATATCCCGGCACCTTGATATGTCGAAAAATTACTTTAAAATTTTTCAACATTTTCAACGTGCTTTTGTCAAAAGGATATTCTCCCTGAATTTTTGTTTTGGCTTGATTTGCAATTTACAAAATGTATTGTTATTTAAATATAATACAGTAAGTAAAATTTACAGAATGTTTATTCAACAGTTTTCAACAATATGTTGAAAAGTATGTTTAAAACCGAAAGATGTGGTTACAAAACGGTTACAAGTTATTACAAATTGGTTATACAGAGGGTAAAACCCGGAGTTTTCAACAGCATTTTGAATGATGATATTTCTTGGGAAAAGTTTCAACAAAATTTTGGATATTTTTCAACCCTGTATCAACCCGTTTCAACTTATTTAACATAAATTGTAACTCTTTTGTTACTTTTGTTACCGTTTTGTAATTTTTAAACACTTTCAAAAAAGTTTGAACTGACGGCTGTTGAACGAAAAAAAACTGTGAGACAAGCAGTGAAGGGTGTTTTCAAGAATTTCAACTATTTCAACATTACTACTACTGTTACTATTTTATTTTATATTGTTATTGTTTTGTAATGTTTGGAAGAAAATTGTAACCGTTTTGTAATCTTTTGAAAAAACATCAAGTGATCTTGTTGGTATGTCAGAACATTATCGTATTGACAGGGTGAGCTTGATTTATATATAAATTTGAGCTGATGATTGAATTGAATGAAATCATTGGCAGTGCACTCAGGATCATCAAAGCAGAAAGAAAATAAGATATGCAGCTTTGATAAGCAGAGAAAAGAGTGCGGAATATGCTGCAAAGGAATGATATTTTTATGAAGTTTAAATGTAAACAGAATGTACTTATGGAGGCTGTGGGAAACGTTTCAAGGGCAGTGCCGGTAAAATCCCCGGTGAGCAGCCTTGAGGGAATAAAAATGTACCTCAGTGGAAACGAACTGGAGCTGACGGGGTATGACCTGGAGCTGGGGATCCAGACCAAAATAGAAGTGGATTCGGAGGATCACGGGGAATTTACCGTGAATGCAAAGCTTTTTTCGGAGATCATAAGAAAGCTGCCTTCGGAGACGGTAGAGGTGGAGATCGACGAAAAGCTGAAAACCACCATTAAGGGAGGAGACGCAGAGTATAACATACTTGCGCTGTCTGCGGACGATTATCCCTCTATGCCCGATTACGACACCTCGGACAGCTTTACCCTGCCTCAGGGGATACTGAAAAATATGATTAATCAGACCATTTTCGCCGTATCGGTTTCGGATAATAAGCCAATACTTACAGGGGAGCTGTTCGATATAAAGGACGGCATATTCAATCTTGTTGCCATTGACGGCTTCAGGCTGGCGGTGAGGACTGAGAAGATAAGTACCGAGGACAGCTATAATTTTGTGGTAAAGGCAAAGGCGTTATCGGAAATATCAAAGCTTTTAAAGGATGACGGGGAGAAAAATGTTACCGTTTATGTTTCCCGCAAGCACGCTGTGTTTGATATCAACGGGTATATGGTAATTTCGAGGCTGCTGGAGGGTGAGTTCCACAATTACAAGGGGTCTATCCCCAATTCCCACGGCACTGAGATAAATGTAAACACCAAGAGCCTTATTGCAAGCCTTGAAAGGTGTTCGCTGCTTATTGTGGAACAGACAAAGGCTCCCGTAAAATGCTCCTTCGGGGACGGGCAGGTAAAAATAAGCTGCTCCACTACTCTCGGAAAGCTTTCGGACGTGTTCCCGCTGGATATTACGGGGAACAAGGTGGAGATCGGCTTTAACTGCAAGTATCTGCTGGACGCTTTAAAGGCGGCGGAGTCGGACAAGGTAAAGCTTTTGCTCAACAGCTCCACTTCCCCTATGAAGATAGTTCCTGCGGACGGGGACGCTTACACGTTCCTTGTGCTTCCCGTAAGGCTCAAAAACAACTGAGCGGTGTGCCGCCGCAGCCGCCCGATTTGTTTAGATTTTCGCTGTCCGGTCGGTGTGTCACCGCAGCTGTTAGCTATTGTTAAATGCAGGTGTTATGTGTTTTGCTGCCCGGGCGGTGTGCCGCCGCAGCCATTCGCTATGTTAAATGGAGGCGTTATGTATTTTGATGCCCGGTAAGTTAAAATGAGATTATATGAAAATCATATAATTATATATATCAATGTTTATAAGGAGCAGATAATGAAAATTATCGAGATATACACGGAATATATAAAGCTGGATCAGCTTCTGAAATTTGCGGGGCTAATGGCTACCGGGGCGGAGGCTAAGGTGTATATTCAGCAGGGCAATGTAAAGCTTGACGGCGAAATATGCACCATGCGGAACAAAAAGATCCGTGAGGGAAATGTGGTGGAGGCTATGGGGGAAACTCTCACTGTGAAATATATCCCCAAAGAAAAATCCGAAGTATGAAGATCGACCGATTTTATGCGGACGGCTATAAAAACCTCTGCGAGGCGGAGTTTACGCCTGACAGCCGCATGAACATTATCTGCGGGGACAACGCTCAGGGGAAAACCAATCTTATTGAGGCGATCTGGCTTATGACGGGCTGCCGCTCTTTCAGGGGAACAAGAGAACGGGATTTTATAGGCTTCAATAAAGAAAAGGCGGAAATATGCCTTAAATTTACCGACTGCACAAGGCAGCAGGAAATAGGATTTTCCGTTAAAAAGGGAAATTTAAAGGACAGGACGGTTACTCTTAACGGAGTTAAGGTCCCATTATTATCGAGGCTTTTCGGGAATCTGAAATGTGTGGTGTTCACGCCCGAGGACCTGGCTCTTGCAAAAGGGTCTCCCGACAACCGCAGGAGCTTTGTGGACTTGTCCGCTTCACAGCTGAAAAAATCCTTTGTGCATGCTCTTAACAAGTATGACAGGCTGCTCAGTCAGCGGAATGCGGCTTTAAAGGAAATTTCCTTTGGCAGGAAATCCTCTGCGGATCTGGATATATGGGACGATCAGCTTGCAAAAACGGGAGCGTATATTTCGGTAATAAGAAATACTTACTGTAATAATTTAAATAAGTATACAGAAAGTTTATATTCAAAAATAACCGATAGTAAAGAAAATATGAATTTATACTATCAGTCAACTATATACAAGGAGGGGCTCTTGGACGGCCGCACAGACCATGAGGGGGAGCTTACGGATATTTATTACGAGAGGCTGAAAGGTCACCGTGAGGATGATGTAAGGGCGGGGTACACTGTTCTGGGGGTTCACAGGGATGATGTGATAACTACCATAAACGGGCTTGCCGCAAGGGAGTTCGGTTCACAGGGTCAGCAGAGAAGCGCTGCGCTGGTAATGAAAATAGCTCAGGCGAAAATTATCGGCGATCAGACGGGGGAAGCCCCTGTAATGCTTCTTGATGATGTGCTCAGCGAGCTGGATATGGGCAGGCAGAGGTTTATCCTGCAAAATATCGAGGATATGCAGGTATTCATTACCTGCTGCGACAACAGGGTGTTAAAGGCTGCGGGGGGGAAGATATTTGAAGTGAAGTCGGGGAGGGTGAGTACGGTCAGCCCCGGAAAAAATTGATTTGATAAGGCGGGGTTTTTACAAGGCAGGAATGAAAGGAAGAAGCTTGAATGTACTTGCATCTGGGGAGCGATACGGTGGTAAGGTCGGGGGATATTATAGGAGTTTTCGACATTGAGAACACTTCTGTGTCGAAAAACACAAGAGAATTTTTAGCGGGGGCGGGCAAAAGGAAAAATGCTGTCACGGTTTCCTACGATATGCCCAAAAGCTTTACGGTGGCTGTTGAGGGGGGAAAAGAAAGGGTCTATATTTCGGCGCTTTCGTCCGCTGCCATACTGAAAAGGAGCAGGAGGCAGCAGTAAAAAAGGAAAAATTCGGGAATTTTTCCCGTTAAAATAGATTCTGAAAAAGTCGGAAAGGGAAGATAATTGCAGGTTATGAGAGGAAACATTCTTGCCTCTTGCTTCTGATCATCTTGCCTCTTGAAGCAAAGGAATACCCTAAGTTTAAATGTATTTTTGATGTATAAGATTAAGTAAAGGAGCTCAAAAAAATGTCGGAGAATATAAGCAAAGTAGAACAGGATTATACGGAAGAGGATATACAGGTACTTAAAGGTCTGGAGCACGTTCGCAAAAGACCCGGTATGTATATCGGTTCTACAGGCTCAAAGGGGCTTCATCATCTGGTTTATGAAATAGTGGACAATGCCATTGACGAGGCGCTGGCGGGCTACTGCACCGAGATAAATGTGAATATTTACCCGGATAATATAGTTGAGGTCACCGACAACGGAAGAGGTATTCCCACGGGAATACACCCCACAGAGGGTATTTCCGCTGCTACGGTGGTTTACACGGAGCTTAATGCGGGAGGTAAATTCGGCGGCGGCGGATATAAGATGTCAGGCGGACTTCACGGTGTGGGAGCTTCTGTTGTAAACGCTCTGTCGACCTGGCTGGAGCTTACTGTAAAGGACGGGAAGAATATCCATTTTCAGAGGTTTGAAAACGGCGGCGAATACAATGAGGAAATGAAAGTGATCGGAGATACTTCCGAAACGGGCACGGCTGTAAAATTCAAGGCGGACCCGACCATATTTACCGAGACTACGGACTATGATTATGAGATACTCTCAAAGAGGCTTCGTGAACAGGCGTTTCTGAATGCGGGGGTAAAGATAATTTTTTCCGACAAGAGGGGCGGGGAAGAAATTACGGAGACCCTTTATTATGAAAACGGCATAAGGGAATTTGTGGAGCATATCCACAAGGTAAAGGGTTTAGAGCCTCTTGCAAGGGACGTTATTTATTTTGACGGGAAAAAGGGAGATTCCACGGCGGAAATTGCTTTGATGTGGAACGACAGCTACAATGACGATATACGTTCTTTTGCCAACAATATCCACACTACCGACGGCGGCAGCCATGAAAGCGGCTTCAGAAGTGCGCTGGTAAAGACTGTAAACGAATACGGGAAAAAATACAATCTGATAAAGGAAAACGGCGACAAGCTTTTGCTGGATGATGTTCTTGAAGGGCTTACTGCCATAATTTCCGTAAAGCTTACAAACTGCGAATTTGAGGGGCAGACAAAGGGCAGGCTGGGAAATCCCGAGGCAAGGCCTTTGGTGGAAAACATTGTCAGCGAAAAGCTGATGTGTTATTTTGAAGAAAATCCCGAGCAAGCCCACGCTGTTTTCGAAAAGTCGGAAAACGCCCGCAAAGCGAGAGAGGCTGCCAAAAAGGCAAGGGAGACTGCCCGCAGAAAATCCGCCATGGACAGCGCTTCGCTGCCGGGAAAATTATCCGACTGTTATGACAAGGACACTGCGCTTACAGAGCTTTACATTGTGGAGGGAGACTCTGCGGGAGGCTCGGCGAAGAGCGGAAGAAATGCCCGCTATCAGGCGATACTGCCGCTGTGGGGAAAAATGCTGAATGTGGAAAAGGCCCGCATTGACAAGGTTTACGGCAATGAAAAGCTTATGCCTGTGGTGGCGGCGCTGGGCACTTCTATCGGCGAGGATTTCAATATTGAAAAGCTCCGCTACGGAAAGATCATTATTATGGCGGACGCCGATGTTGACGGCTCGCATATCCGCACGCTGCTTTTGACATTTTTCTTCAGATATATGAAGGAGCTTATAATAAACGGCAATATCTACATTGCTCAGCCTCCCCTTTTCAAGGTATCAAAGAAAAAGGGAAAGAAAGAGACTGCAAAGTATGCTTTTTCCGATGAAGAGCGGGATATGTATATCGAGGAAATGAAAGCGGACGGGGACGGCAAGGTCTCCATTCAGCGGTACAAGGGTCTCGGTGAGATGGACCCGGAGCAGCTTTGGGAAACTACCATGAATCCCGAAACACGCACCATGCTCAAGGTCAATCTGGAGGACGCCGCAAAGGCGGATGAGATAATCACCATTCTTATGGGCGACAAGGTCGAGCCGAGGCGTGAATTTATTGAAAAGAATGCGAAATATGTTTCCGAATTAGATATTTAAGAGATTCAGAGGCTAGAGGCTAGATTTTTGCATTCTGTAGTTACTGTGTATGTTCATTTTCGGGAGGCGGCTGTGAATTATAAATGTTGCCGCCCGGTGAATTGTGTATAAAAATTGTGTAAATATACAAATAGTATACGAAAGATATTTTTTAATATTAAACAATAATATAAAAAATGTATAAAAATATATAAATATACGAGGAGTATATAAATGGCGTTTGATGATATTTATGACGACGGCAGGGTCTCCTTTGACGAGAAAATTGCCGAGGGAGAATATGAAAGCAGCAGCGAGGATATTTTAAGCGGTTTTAAGGTATTTCAGAAAAGATACGTTTACAAGGGAGTTGCGCTGCAAATGGCGCTGGTCATTCTGGGGCTGCTTTCACAGGTCGTTAACGTTATGGGGGCGGTGCAGGGAGAAGATCTGTTTTTCTCCTATATGTTAATAATTGTATGTATTATACTTGGAGTTTATATATTGGCTCGTCCGAAAGGTACTTACAAGCGGCTTGAGGCTGCCATTAAGGAACTGGACGGGACGGTATACAGGTCGGAAATTTATACAAATAAGATAATTATTTCTACAATATACGACCTGTATAATAAAGATGATCCCGAAAATCCCGATAATGCTTCCGAAGATGAAGCGGAAGGCGGAAAAAAGGAAAATGAAGGGCAGTCGGAAAAAGATAAAAGCGGTGACGATCTGCCTCCTGCAACGGTGATACATCTTGACAACGGTTCTGTTGAAATTGTTGAAACCGATAAATTGTATGTGGTCTACATAAAGCGGGTGAATGTTTTCGTTATCCCGAAATCCGCTTTCAAGGCTTACGAGGTAACGCAGATCAAGGACAGGCTTTCAAATATTATGGGGGTAAGGTTTAAGGAAAAGTGACGGCGTGCCGTTTAAAAAATTTCAAGAGAAAAAAAACAAAGGCATTCTTGCCTCTTGCTTCTTAAATTCTTGCTTCTAATAGGGAAAAGTGACGGCGTGCCGTTTAAAAAATTTCAAGAGAAAAAAAACAAAGGCAT
>CAZGAZ010000017.1:0-7474 GCA_964523835.1 uncultured Ruminococcus sp. | reverse complement strand
GCTTCTTAAATTCTTGCTTCTAATAGGGAAAAGTGACGGCGTGCCGTTTAAAAAAATTATTCAAGATATTAAAAAGTACAAAGGCTTCTTGCCTCTTGCTTCTTAAATTCTTGCTTCTAATAGGGAGTGTTAAATTTGTCGGAAGATGTTTTCAGTTTAAACAGCAAATACATTGACAGAGATATTGAAAAGGAAATGAGAGAATCTTTCCTGCAATATTCCATGTCGGTAATAGTTTCAAGAGCGCTGCCCGATGTGAGGGACGGCCTGAAGCCTGTGCACAGGCGCATTTTGTACACTATGTATGAGAACGGGCTTACTCCGGACAAGGAGTACAGAAAGTGCGCCGATACGGTCGGTGCGGTGCTGGGACGTTATCACCCCCACGGCGACGCTTCAGTTTATGACGCCCTTGTGCGCCTGGCGCAGAATTTCTCACTCAGATATACTTTGGTGGACGGTCACGGTAACTTCGGTTCGCTGGACGGCGACCCCCCTGCGGCTTACCGTTATACCGAGGCAAGAATGGGGCGTATGACCCTTGATATGCTGACCGACATCAACAAGGACACTGTGGACTATACCACTAACTATGACGACAGATTAAAAGAACCTGTTGTGCTGCCCTCCCGTTTCCCGAATCTTCTGGTGAACGGGTCTGTGGGTATTGCCGTCGGTATGGCGACAAATATTCCTCCCCATAATCTGCGGGAGACGATAAACGCTGTTCAGGCGCTGATAAAAAATCCCGAGGCAACTCTTGACGAGATAATGGAACATATCAAAGGCCCCGATTTCCCTACGGGGGGCATAATCATGGGCAGGGCGGGGATCCGTGCCGCATATTCAACGGGACGTGGAAAAATTACCCTGAGAGGCAGGGCGGAAATTGAAGAGGAAAAGAACCGCCACAGGATAATTATTTCCGAAATTCCCTATATGGTCAACAAAAAGACCATGATAGAAAAGATAGCCGAGCTTGCTAAGGATAAGAGGATAGACGGCATTTCCGGTGTTCGTGACGAGTCGGACAAGGATCATGCTGTAAGGGTGGTTATCGAGCTTAAAAAGGACGCTGTTCCCACGGTGGTGCTGAACCGTTTGTATCAGTTTACGCAGCTGCAGGAAACTGTGGGAGTGATCATGCTTGCGTTGGTGAACGGAGAGCCGAAGGTGCTTACTTTAAAGCAGATGATCCAGGAATATATTGATTTCCAGGTAGAGGTCATCAGGCGGAGAACTAAGTTCGATCTGGACAAGGCGGAAAAGCGGGCGCATATTTTAGAGGGTATGGTCATTGCCTCGGATAATATCGAGGAAGTTATAAAAATATGCCGTACTTCGGAAAATATCGGCGAGATCAAATCTCGCCTTTGCGAAAAATTCGGGCTTACCGAGGAACAGGCAGAGGCTATTGCCCAGATGAGAATGTATCAGCTTTCCAATATGGAGAGGCAGAGCATTGAAAATGAGCTGGCGGAGCTTAATGTTAAGATAAAAGAGTTCAGGGAAATACTGGCGGATAATGAAAAAGTTTTGCAGATCGTTTCGGACGAGCTGGAGGATATCAAGAAAAAATACGGCGACGAGCGCAAGACCGATATTGAAAATATCAGCGGCGAGGTTGACGTGGAGGACCTTATTCCTGTGGAGGACTGCGTTGTTACGCTGACAAATATCGGGTACATCAAACGCCAGCCTATCAGCGAATATAAAATTCAGAAGAGAGGCGGCAAAGGGGTTTCCTCTCTGAAGCAGAGGGACGAGGATTTTGTTCAGGAAATGTTTATATCCTCCACTCATGACGATGTGCTGTTTATAAGCAATAAGGGGATAATGTATAAGCTGCGGTGCTTTGAAATTGCGGAAGGCTCGAAACAGTCAAGGGGCACGAATATTATAAATATGCTGCCTCTGACGGAGGACGAGAAAATAGCCGCTATGATAAAGACTTCCGATTATGACGAGGGCAGGTTCCTCATTATGGTAACGAGAGAGGGCAAGATAAAGCGCACTCCCCTGTCGGCATATAAGAGCGTGCGTAAAAACGGCCTGCGTGCAGTAGGGCTTGACGAGGGAGACGAAATAGCGGGCGTACGGCTTACAGACGGCAGCGCACAGCTGATAATTGCCACACGGAACGGCTTTGCCATAAGGATAGAGGAATCGGATATGAGACCTATGAGCCGCACTGCGCACGGTGTTAAGGCGATAAAGCTTAGAGAGGGCGACAGGGTGGTTTCCATGGCGAGGGTAAGAGACGGGGCAAGCGTGCTGACAGTTACCGAAAAGGGGCTTGGCAGACGGGTTGCACTGGAGGATTACCGCATTCAGAGAAGGGGCGGCTTTGGACTGCTTAATTATAAGGCAAACGAGGATAAGGGGTATGTCTGCGGCATAAAGATAGTTGACGAAGAGGACGACATAATTATGATAGCCACAGACGGCGTAATTATCCGTATAAGGGCTTGCGATATAAGAATTATGAGCAGGTATGCAACGGGTGTAAGGCTTATGAGGGTCAGCGGGGAGGACAGGGTCGTTTCCTTTACCAGAACCGAGCATGACGACAGTGCGGAGACATCAGAGATAGAGCAGCCCAGTGAGGAAGAGATCGCCAAAGATATGGAAATGGCGAAGAATGAGGAAATGAACGAGACCGTGGAGGAAGCGGACACAGAAATCGACAGCGAGGAAGAAGCGGAGGAAACAGAGGAAGAAACAGAAGAATAAAAGGCATACAAGAGTTTAAAAAAGTTCTTGCTAAGTAAATTCACTTGGGTTTCCAAAGGGGGGACCCCTTTGGCGGGTCAAGGGCGGAGCCCTTGCGGGGGACGGGGGGTGGAACCCCCTCTAACAAAGCGTTGCAAAAGAAAGCACTTTAAGAGCACTCACAACAACCGCCGCCCGATTATTTAACCTAAAAGTCGAAGTCACGCAAAACAAGGTATCTCACGAATTCCAAAAAAGGTAAAAATCGGGCGGCGGTGCAGCATAGAAACGTGTGACGGACGTCACACGTTTCATGCTGCCGCCCGTAAGGGCGAAGCCGCTCACAGATTCAAACAAAGTAAAGCAATAAAACCATTCAAAAAAGACCCCGATCAAGGCAAGTCCTCGATCGGGGTCAAACTATACTATTTCACACTATCAAGTGCCTTTGAAATTTCCTCTATCCTCTCGGGGGGAAAGGGCGGATTTGCCAAAGGGCGCAAAGCGATCGCCATAAGCTTCACGGGGCTGTCGTCTGCCGCCACACGGTTGGAGTGGATCTCTCCGCAGCGTTTGCAGCGGTGTATCACAGCCCATTCGCCGTTTGACCTCACCCATACCCCCACAGCCTCCATAATTCCGCCGCAGTCCGCAGCCCTGTCCCCCGGTTCGTTGTCCAGATGCAGACTGGAAAGGCAGTTGGGGCAGTGGTTGCGGTTTTGCGTTCCGCCGCCCTCGGCGGAAACCGCCCAGCCGCAGAATTTACAGGTAAAGCCGTCGCATTTGTTTGTGTTTTTGTATATTATCTTTTTTTTCATTAAAGGTTACCTCCAGAATATGATGTTACAAAAATTCATCATATGGGAGGCTCAAATTTAACCTCGGAAGATTACTTTGCAGCCTCCCGGGTAACTGCTATTTTACTTGTTATATTTTTCATACAACTTCTACCTCCTTGATAATAATTATTTTTGGGCATATTTATGCGGCATAATATGCGGCATATTATGCGGCATATTATGCCACTTTATCCCTCAGGCCAACCGAACTGCCTGCCGCCCAAAAGGTGGAAATGCAGGTGGAAAACGGTTTGCCCTGCCGCCTCGCCGCAGTTGGAGACCACTCTGAAGCCGTCCTTCAGGTCAAGCTCCTTTGCAAGCTTTGAAATGACCTCGAAAATGTGAGCCACGACGGCGGAATTTTCGCTTGTGATCTCGCCGCAGGATGCGATGTGCTCCTTGGGAATAACAAGCACGTGGGTGGGGGCTACGGGGTTTATATCCTTGAATGCGTAGCAAAGGTCGTCCTCGTAGACCTTTTCGGAGGGGATCTCCCCTTTGATTATTTTGCAGAAAAGACAGTTGTCCATGTTTTCAGCTCCTTTGTTTTTTTTGGTTGTAGATTTACTTTGTTTGTTTATGTTAGCGACTTCGCCCTTACGGGCGGCAGCATGGAGCGTGTGACATTCGTCACACACTCCTATGCTGCACCGCCGCCCGACGTGGGTTTGTTTGAAGTTGTGACATTGCTCGTATGACGTTCATTCACTATAACCCTTTTCTTGACGTCGGGCGGCGGTTTTCGGGGGTGCTCTTTGAAATGCGTTTTTTGCGGCGGCTGTTAGAGGGGGCTCCGCCCCCCGTCCCCCGCTGGGGCGCTGCCCCAGACCCCGCCAAAGGGCAGAGCCCTTTGGAAACCCGAGTGGAGTGAGTGCTCTTGTTAGGCAATTAGCCGACTATTTGCGTTACTACTTCGGGGACGGCTTTTAATGCTTCTTTAAGGCTTATCGCTTCGCCTGCTCCTGCCATGGCGCTTTCCTTTCGTCCGCCGCCTTTGCCCCCCGTAAGTGCGGAAACCGCTTTGACGATCGCTCCTGCGTTAGCTCCCGCATTTACGGCCTCGCTTCCGCAGACACACAGCAATGAACGGCTTTTTCCGCTTACGCTCGCAAATACTATTACTCCGTCCGGATATTTATCCCTTGCCTCGTCGCCCATTGTCCGCAATGCGTCCCCGGGAACGTCCGACAGCTGCACTGTTGCCACTCGCATTCCCTTAACGGTAACTGCATTTGCCATAATATCCCCTGTCTGCGAAGCGGCAAGCTTAGAATTAAGTGCGGCTTTCTCATTTTCCAGCGCCTTGACCTCGGCTGTAAGCGCTGCGCACTTAACAGGCACGTCCTCGGGTTTGGCTATCTTCATTGCTGCTGCGGACTCGCAAAGAAGCTTATAATAATTCCCCATAAGTCCCAGCACCCCTGCGCCCGTTACTGCCTCAATTCTTCTCACGCCTGCTGCTACCGAGTTTTCCGAAATAATATGGAAAAGTCCCAGTCTTGCGGTGTTGTCGATATGTGTGCCTCCGCAGAATTCCACGGAAACATCCTTCGCCTCGACTACTCTTACAATGTCGCCGTATTTCTCACCGAAAAGCGCCATTGCCCCCATTTTCCGGGCTTCCTCTATAGGCATTTCGGTCATGGTCACGGGAATTGCCGCAAATATATTTTCATTTACTATCTCTTCTATTTTCGCCAGCTGTTCGGCTGTTACCGCCTCGAAATGAGAGAAGTCAAAGCGGCAGCGGTGAGAATCTACATAAGAACCTGCCTGGTGAACATGGTCGCCCAGGACCTTCCGCAAAGCTGCCTGCAAAAGGTGAGCGGCGGTATGATTCCGCATAATGTCATATCTTCTGGTCACGTCTACCTCTGCTGTAACGGTATCTCCCTTTGAAATGCCCCCGTTATCCGCAAAGCCTATATGCAGATAATGACCCTTGGAGGTTTTCTTTGTATCGGTAACCGAGAAACGGCTTTCGCCGATACTGATTGCGCCGCTGTCCCCCACCTGTCCGCCGCTTTCGGCGTAAAAGGGAGTGCGGTCGAGAATGATAATTGCTTCTTCGCCCTCGCTTACCTCGTCCGTTTCCTTGCCGTCCTTGAACACTGCAAGAACATTGGCGGTCACTGTAAGCCTGGTATAATCATATCCCGTAAATTCGGTCTTAGGCATTGTCAGCCCTGCCATAGCGTCCTCATCCCATGATGAACCGCCTTTTTCCAGTCTGTCTCTTCTTGACCGCTGCCTTGCCTCGTCCACGCAGCGGTCGAAGCCTTCACGGTCAACTTTTATGCCCTTTTCCTCGGCGATCTCCACTGTCAGGTCAATGGGGAATCCATAGGTATCGGAAAGCCTGAAAGCGTCCTCGCCTCCCAGAGTGCCCCCCTCGGGCAATGAGGCAAGCATTTTTGAAAGCACCTCAAGCCCCGAATCAACGGTTTTTGCAAACTGTTCTTCTTCACTTAAAATAAGCTTTTTGATATATTCCCGCTTTTCCTCAAGCTCGGGATATGCGCTCTTGTTTTCGTCAATCACGCTGTCGCATACTTTATAAAGGAAAGGCTCTTTTATCCCCAGCAGTCTGCCGTGGCGGGCAGCCCTTCTCAGCAGTCTGCGGAGAACATAACCGCGTCCCGTATTTGAGGCGGTAACTCCGTCACCTACCATAAATGTGGTGCTTCTGATGTGGTCGGTGATAACTCGCAGGGAAACGTCCGATTTTTCGTTTTCCTTATATGTTATCCCCGCAATGTCGCTGACGGCTTTCATAATATTCTTTACCGTGTCCACCTCAAAGAGATTGTCCACTCCCTGCACAGCGCAGGCAAGGCGCTCCAGACCCATTCCTGTGTCGATATTCTTATGCGCCATTTCCGTGTAATTTCCCTTGCCGTCGCTGTCAAACTGGGAAAATACCAGATTCCATATCTCGATAATACGGTCGCAGTCGCTTGCCTGTTCAAAGCTTTCAAAGGGTCCGTATTCCTCGCCCCTGTCAAAATGTATCTCCGAACAAGGGCCGCAGGGTCCGCTGCCGTGCTCCCAGAAATTATCCGCTTTGCCCAGGCGGATTATCCGCTCAGGAGGGATTCCTATGTCATTCTGCCATATCTCCGCCGCCTCGTCGTCGCTTTCAAAGACGGTTATCCACAGTCTGTCCGCAGGGATTTCGAGGGTCTTTGTCAGAAATTCCCAGCCCCATGCAATGGCTTCTTTTTTAAAGTAATCCCCGAATGAAAAGTTGCCCAGCATTTCAAAATAAGTACCGTGGCGGGCGGTCTTGCCCACACGCTCTATATCGGGGGTGCGTATACATTTCTGGCATGTGGTTACTCTTGGGCGGGGGGGCTTCTCCGTGCCGAGGAAGAATTTTTTCAGAGGCGCCATGCCGCTGTTTATCAGCAGCAGGCTGTTATCGCCTTTAGGGATTAGGTTTGCGCTCGCCATCCGCAAATGCTCCTTGCTTTCAAAAAAGCTCAGATATTTTTCACGAAGCTCGTTAAGGCCTGTCCATTTCATTTTAAAGACTCCTATTCAAAAGCGTTTATAACGCAGATTTACAAATACACTTTTATTATACCAAAGTCGGAATAAATTGTCAATAGTATGGATTTTATTAATTGATTAACATTTTTATAACTATCTTCCGAAAAGGCTCATACACCCTGACGCTTAGACGCCGCCGGGCTTTGTTTACCCTCAGGCGCCGGGGGATTGGCTTTGTTTGCCTGCTGCGCTGAGAACGACAGGCAATTGTGAATTGCCTGTTGAATGAAATGTGACTTTGTTGGTGAAATGCTTGACTTGTCTGGTAACTGCAAGTGAAGGTGCAAGAGGGGAATAGGTGACGACAAGCGTCACCCCCAAAGAGAGGGGAGGGGGGTTCTTGCATATAGGGGGCGTGGGTCACCCCCCTC
>CAZGAZ010000016.1:0-49773 GCA_964523835.1 uncultured Ruminococcus sp. | reverse complement strand
GTCCAGAGGGAAAACCGCACAGGGGGGAGAGGGGGGCGGCCTACCGTCCCCAGCAGACCCAGAGCGCCCCCTCTCCCCCCTGGGAGGTTGTCCCTTTGGTCGGCAACTTACAGTCGTTAACAACGTCAAGCATTCCGCCAATAAAGTCACATTTCATTCAACAAGAAAGTCACAATTGCCTGTCGTTCTCGGCGTGGTAGGGGAAGTGGCGGAGGTTGCTTGGTGCGGTAGGGGAAGGTGCGGCAGTTTCTTGGCGTGGTAGGGGAGGGTGCGGCAGTTCCTTTGTGAAGTAGGGGAAGGGGCGAGTTTCTCGGCGCAGTAGGGTAAGGGTTACAGTTCCCCGGCGCAGCAGGCAAACAAAGCCATTCCCCGGCGTTTGAGGGGAAAATTCGGCGGAGTTTGGGCAATTTTATAAGCCCGTGGTTTTAAAACAGGGAAATAATACATATATATAATTATTATGTAATTATGTCGGCAAGCCGTTCTGCCGACAGCTCGTCAAAAATGTGCCAATTTGAAACAGTGGCGGTTCAACAGTACGGTTATATAAATGTGAATTTTTTGTAAAAGTTAATTTTGCAATATCCTTACATTTTATAATTGTGTATAATGCAATTTATGAAATAAATGAATAATTATAATTGTCAACTTAATTGAATGTCAAATTTTACGCCAAATATTGACATTTCCAAAATGGCTATTTTTCGGGATTTATACTATATGTAATAAGAAAATTAAAGGATTATACAAAGGGTTATTTTTCGACGTAATTTTCAAAAATTTAACAAAATTTATAATTTATGCAAAAAATAACGCTGAAATGTTCATATTTTTATTATATAATAATACAAGTAGTATGTCAAATAATGTGTATATTTGGCAAGAGATGAAAGGAGCAATACACAAAATGAAGAATTTAAGTGTAGCAAAAAAACTGTTTACTGCGTTCGGGTTCGTGCTTGTGCTTATGGTAGTGATCATCATATTCTCGATCCTGTCTATGAACAAAGTAGGCGCAAATCTGAAGCAGTTCTACGATGAGCCTTACATGAACGAGCAGGCAACACTGACAATGGAAAAGTATGTACATGAGGGCGCAAAGCATATGTTGGTCGCCATACTGACCAACGATCTAAGCCTTACCCAGGAAAGACTGACCAAGTGTGAAGATTGTATGTCCTCGGCTGAGGCGGAGCTTAACTTTATCAGAGAAAATTCAAGACTTGATAAGAATCTTATATCCCAAATTGAATCTACTATAAAGGATATAGACGGCGATATGGACGAAATAGCCGAGCTTGCTCTCAATAATCAGGACCAGGAGGCTTATGAGAAGTTTGAGTCGGATGTAATGCCAAACTTTGTAAGTCTGTCGTCAATGGTGGCAGAGGCAGAGGAATATGCAAACGGCAGAGCAGACTATTATTACGGAGAAGGCGAAAAGAGCATTACCTCCACAGAAATCTTCTGCGTTGCACTCGGTGTTGTTTCCGCAGTTATCGCAATCGGTCTTTCCCTGTACATAACAAAGACGCTGACAAGCGGTATCCAGGAGATGGCAAAGGCGACCAATGCTATTTCCAGAGGCGACTTTACAAGCAAGATCGAATACGAGTCCAAGGATGAGCTTGGTCAAATGGCTGATTCCATGCGTGAGATGAGCAGGATACTCAGCAATGTTATCCACGATATTGACAATATCCTCACAGAGGTTTCCAAGGGCAACCTGCGTGTCAAGAGCAAGGACGACACCCTTTATGTGGGCGATCTTAACAATATACTCAACGCTATGAGAGCGTTTATCTCCAAGTTCAATGTTACTATGTCCAAGATAAACAACGCTTCCGATCAGGTTGCGGCAGGTTCGGATCAGGTATCCTGCGGTGCACAGGCACTCAGCCAGGGCGCTACCGAGCAGGCTTCCAGTGTTGAGGAGCTGGCAGCTACCATTAACGAGATCTCCGGCAAGATCAACACCAACGCCAAGGATTCCGCAGACGCAAGCGATAAGACAGATCATGCAGGCCGTGAGATGCAGGCTGCAAGCGATAAGATGAGGCAGCTGGTTGCTGCAATGGGTGAGATTTCCAACTCCTCCAACGAAACTCAGAAGATTATCAAGACTATCGAAGATATTGCATTCCAGACCAATATCCTTGCGCTGAACGCAGCCGTAGAGGCAGCAAGAGCGGGCGCAGCAGGAAAGGGCTTCGCAGTAGTAGCAGACGAGGTAAGAAACCTTGCAGGCAAGAGTGCCGAGGCTGCTAAGAACACCACCACTCTCATTGAGGCAACCGTTACCGCTATTGACAAGGGTAACAGCCTTGTGGAAGAGGTTGATAAGATGATGAACGAGGCCGCTGCTGCAACGGAAGAGGTTGCGAAGATCAGCGAGAAGATTTCGGGCGCATCCAAGGACGCAGCGGATTCCATTTCCCAGATCACTGTGGGTATCAATCAGATTTCGGGCGTTGTACAGACCAACTCTGCTACATCCGAGGAGTCTGCGGCAGCTTCCGAGGAGCTTTCCGGACAGGCACGTATGCTCAAGGATCTGGTAGCCGAGTTCAAGCTCAATGCAACGAGATAACAGCTTCGCTCATTAAATATACACATTTAAAGCCGCAGGGAGGGTCTCTGCGGCTTTTTGCTAGAAGCTAGAGGTAAGAGGGCTAGAGGCTAGAGTTTGTAAGATTTCGTGTGTATAGTAATGTAAACAGGAGCAGCTTAAAAGTGCCTCTCATAAGGGCGCAATGGGTGACGGCAATCCGCTGAATTTACCGGACAAGGAGTATGAATCATGCAAGAACTTATACAACAAATTTCCGCCCTTGCAGAAAAATCCGCCTCATATCCCTTTATTGCTGCAATAGACGGCCGCTGCGGCGCAGGAAAAAGCACGCTGGCGGCTATGCTGGAGCAGCAGGGCTGGACGGTGTTTCATATGGACGATTTTTTCCTTGGGGCACATCAGCGTACCCCCGAAAGGCTGAACACGCCCGGCGGCAATGCGGACAGGGAAAGATTTGCCCGTGAGGTGCTTATCCCTCTGAAGTCGGGAGAGGATATTATCACCTACCGTCCCTTTGACTGCAAGACTATGTCCCTTTTGGAGCAGGTGACGGTAAAGAGGGGAAAATTCTGTGCGGTAGAGGGTTCTTATTGCTGTCACCCGGAGCTGTGGGAGTATTACGATACACATATTTTTCTCACCGTTGACAGTGACGAGCAGATGAAACGGATAAGGTTACGGTGCGGCAGTGAACGGGCGGAAATGTTCAAAAACCGCTGGATTCCTCTGGAGGAAAAGTATTTCTCGGCATTTCGGTTGGAGGACAGGGCAGAGATAGTATTTAAAAGTCAGGATTAAGACCGTAAGGAGGCTCACAATGAACAGGAACTTTTTGAAAAGGGCAGGAACAGTTTTGTCGGCAGGCGTTATGGCTTTGTGCCTTATGGGAGGCAATGCGGCATATGCAAAGGAAAACTCTGCGGACACATCATCCGACAAAGCCGCAGTTTCCGAAAAAAAGGGGGATATCAAGATCACGGCAAAGGCTGATTTCAGCAACAGCGGCGCACATTTGTTTTATTCCGACAGTGTAAAAATCAGCTGGTCAACAGATACCCGAGGGGGAAATTTTGAAATTTATATGTCCACTGACGGAAAGAATTTTTCACTGATAAAAACCGTTTCAAAAAACAGCCGCAGCTATACATATTACCCGAAGAATTACTCTGTAGTGCTTTATTTCAAGGTAAAGCAGACCTTTGGAGAAAAATGGGGGGAAAGCGATGCTGTTAGGGCACTGGACTATATCAGCGAAATTGATTCCGATAAGGACGGAATTACAGATTTTTATGAAGTGACGGCTTTTTACACAGACCCCTATAATACCGATACGGACGGGGACGGTCTGCCCGACGGCTATGAAGTTTTCACACTTGACAGCAGTCCTATCCGGAAAATTTCCGATAAGGGCGGAGTTCCGGACGGTGATGCAGATTGGGATGAGGACGGGCTTACAAATCTTGAGGAATATACCCTGGACACAGACCCACGGGATGAAGACAGCGACAGGGACGGGCTTACCGACGGCGAGGAGGTAAACACCTACGGGACAAACCCTCTGGAAGAAGATACAGACGGGGACGGCGTTTCGGATAAGGACGAAATAACACTGGGGCTTGACCCTTTGAATCCCGCAACAAACGGAGTTCCCGACAATGAGCGGACCTTTGCTCAGAATGTTCCTGCGGACTATTGGCAGCTCTTTTATAATATCAACACGGCAGGCAATCCCTATTTGTTCTCTGTCGATATTACGGCTGCGGGAGTGGCAAAAGAAGAACTAAGAGCCTCTTTCAGCGGTTATAAGGATTCTATGAGAAACGACTGCGTTCTGGGAAGGGTGGTTAAAATTGATTACCCGGAGGAACTGAAGATAGATGAAATAATACTGAATTTCGACATCAAGGAAAATGCGGTAAAGAGTGAAAAAACCTATTCGTCTCCCGAACTTCGGGGCATAAAAAGGTTCAATGTTTTTAAGATGTGTTACAAAAATATGCTGCTGCCCATAGAGACCTTTCATGACGAGGAAGCGGGGCGGGTCTATGCCCGTACGGATGAATGCGGGACATACTGTGTTATTGATATGGCGGCGTGGTTTGACAGCATAGATAATGAAAACGGCTGCATTCTTTATGCTCACGGGCTTACGATGCTGACCCCGGATATAAAGGGATTTTCCGTAAACAGCGAGGCGGATTATGACGAGGACGGTCTGGCGGATATTGAAGAAATAAATCTGGACGCCGAGGACAAGGACGGCAGGGCGCTGCTTACGGTAGATAAAAAAGGCAATGTTTCTCTGCCGGGGTTTAACGAATACATGAGGCGCATGGGCTGCGACAAGGTAATGGAGCGGTTTTACAAGGGGGGCGCAATATCTCCGGACTTTTTCGCTAAGGTGAAAGTGCTTCCCATACTGTGCGACCCTGCAAGGGCTGACACCGACGGGGACGGGATTCCCGATTCTACCGAAATGAAATACATAAAAAAATGAAAGAGTGTTTATCTTCTTAAAAAAATACCCTCAATGCCGCAATGGCATTGAGGGTAAAAATATGCAAAAAATCGGATTACCGTTCGGGTGTTTCCCCGTTGCAGCAGAGAACGCCCGAGTCTATAACATTCGCATAAACTCTCGTTCTGAACATTCTCTGTCCGCAGGCGGAGGCGGCGGTGTCGTCGGTGTCCTCGGGAAGCACAAAGTTTATGCACTCCACTCTTATATCCCGACAGCCGTCAAAATTGTGGGCGGGTATGGTAAGGGTACGCATTCCCCTTTGCAGCTCGTTTCCTTCGTCGTCCAGCTCGGTAAGTACCACTGCCAGCGCCACACGCACTCCCGGGCACACATTCGCCAGCGTTACGCTTACCTGCGCAATGCGCCCCATAAGCCCCAGAGACAGCGTTCCTGCGTCAACGGTTATAAGCTCCTCGCAGGCCTCGGAAACTACGTCCACAGGCTCGGGACAGGGCTCGGGATAGATTATCTGCCCGCAGTCAACCATTATCACGGGATTGTTAAATGTAGCCTGATTGCTTTCGGTATCGGTAAAGGCGATAGAAGCGTCAACCTCACGTTCGCCCGAGCGGCTGCCCGTATGGCGCACGTTAAAGGTCAGAGCCGCACCCTGCCATTCGTCCGTGCCGAGAGAGGGTATGTTCCATGTAAGGGTCCGCTGTCCTGTTACCGTGACCGTTCCCATGGTGGGAGCGGAGGCGCTCAGAATGGTAAACTCGGAGCTTACTTCCTCGGTAACGGCAATATTTGTGGAACCTGTTATCAGACCGTTGTTGCCGAGATTGGTGAGGAAATTGTCAAAAGTGCCGTCGGCGGTGTCAAAATCGGTGATGACATAGGCGGAGGAGGGAGATGTCGCCCAGTTGTCTATTGCCTCCAGGTCGGCGGCTTCCGAGGAGCGCACTGCGATAAAGTACAGGATTATGCCTGCGTCCTTTGCACTCTGCACAGCTGCGGCAGGGTCTGCGCCTGTATTGTACCGCCCGTCGGTGAAGATGAACATTACCTTGCGGTTGCCTGTATTGCCGTCGTTCAGCATATCCGCTGCTGCGGTTATACCTGCGGAAAGGTTGGAGTTGCCCCCTGCGGTCAGGGAGTCAACAGCCGATTGCAGCAGCGCAGGGTCGTCGGTCAGCCCCTGTACCACGGTTCCGTCGGTCGCATAGGTGACAACAGCTGCACGGTTGCCGCAGCAGTAAAGCCCCAAGTCCCCTGTTGCCAGCCTGTCGGACAGGACGTTCAGAAGCCTTGTTGCCGACGCCTTTATTTCCGTCAGAGGTGCACCGGATACGGAATTCGAGACGTCGATCAGCAAAGCAATATCCGCAGGGACATTGGCAAGGTCGGGGGCTGCGCTCAAGGCAAGCGTTACCTGAAATTCACCGCCGCATTCCACGGTGGTGGAGCTTATATATTTATTGGATGTTAAAATGCCCATGAGAGAACTCTCCTTTTCATTGAATTTGCACCTACGGTATTATATTCAATGAGAAAAAAAGTGTGCAGGCAGAGGCAGGAGGTTTAAGAGGCAAGAGGCAGGAAAAATCCCCCTGCGAAAAATTCTACAGGGGGGGTTGCATAATGCGATTATGTGTGATCATCAAAATGTTTGTCTATGATTAGTAAGGTCTGCGGTTTTTGCACTTTTTGCAATACATCAAACTCTTTGGATTTGTTGTTCCGCAGCGAGCGCATGACCAAAATGGGTCGGCAGCAAATATAATTCTGAGCTTTCTCATTTTTTTCACCTCTTTGATTTTATTTACCTGCAATTGCAAGTATTTATATTTAAACCGTTGCAACCGAAAATACGATTTTCACGGTTTAAATTGCCTTACATACCATTATTACGCATTTCATAGTACTCTTTTTTTGTTTGTTCAAATTCGGATTCTAAATCGGATATATCCATTTTAAGTAGTTGTTTGTCCTTTTCCGAGAGGTCAGTTCGTTCATTAAGCATTTTATACATATTCTTCAATTCGCTTTCCATTGCCGATAATGATTCTCTCATAGCTTTTAACTGTTGTAAATATATTGTGCGTGGGTTATTTGAATGTTCATGCAAATAGCTGATAGCTTCTCCTGTAACGCTGAGAACCCCCTTTAAAATATCGCCGAAACTCATTTTATTTCCTCCAACATTAATATTCTAAAATTTATTATACTACTCAAATTGCATATTGTCAATATAAAAATACTCATTTTGGCTATAATCATAAAAACGGGTCATTTATATTGTATAATTTGTATAACAGGATTTAGGAAGTGATAATATGCAATTCGGCGACAAATTATTGGCGCTGCTTGAAGAGCGGGAAATATCACAGAAGGACTTTGCAGCAATGCTGAGTATTGCCCCCACCACCTTGAACGGGTATATAAAAAACAGGCGGGAGCCCGATCTGGAGCTTGTTAAAAAAATAGCCTTTATTCTGAATGTGACCACCGATTATCTTCTTGACTGCAGCAGCAGCGGCGTTATGCTTTCCATAAGGGAGCTGTCGCTCATATCAAGGCTCAGGGAACTGGACGAAAAACAGCAAAGCATAATATATGACCTGATAAATATTACGGCAAAAAAGGCGAATAAAAAGCAACCGTAAATTCACATATTGAGTATTACAGAATGATTTGCAGAGATGTATCAAAAAAGCCCCCTCGCACAACGAGGAGGCTTTAGTATTATGCCCCAAAGAATATAAAAGCGTACCGCAAAAAAGCATTATCTGCTCCGCCTGTTACCATTGTCGGCACGCTGCTCGGCTTCATCCAGACTGTTGTAACCGTACATGTAGACCTCGTTTTGCATAATGCTTTTAGCCAGATTTTCGCCCCGGTTGTACACCGACACGATAAACCGTCCGTACAGCTCCAGTGTTTCATCCGAATAGCTGTAGAGTTCCCCACGCAGATAGGTCTCATAGGAAACGTTCGCCGCCGTATCCTCCGCCGTGTGAATGACCCGTGCTCTGCCGCCCAGATTGGGATAGCGCTTTGCAAAATCCTCCATCCAGCCTACCTGTATAGGCGTTATTGCACTGCACAACGCCCGCTTCTTTTCGCTTACCTCGGGCAGCTTGCTGCGTATCTCTTCAAACTCTTCAGGAGCATAGGATTCCATCATATAGCCGTATTTCTCGGTTATAAAATTGCGTCCCGCTTTTAACGCTGCGGCAAAATCATCCCTTATAGCGCAAAGCAACTCTGCAGGAAAGCTGTAATACTGCCCACGCCGCATTATCAGGAAAGTCTCCCTGTCGTCCTGGCAATTTGCCCTGCCGCCCTTGTTCTGCACCTTGTCAAAGGCCGCCCATTCCATTTCGATTATGTCCTCCGCCACGCTCATGGCGTTGCTGCGCTCCGCAATAATTTTCCCTGATGCCGCCATATATCCGCATTTCACATCAATTATATGCCGCTTGATAAGTCTATCATTCAGCATACCGCAAATTTCTTCGATTTTCTTTTGTATATCCCCCGCTTCGTCAATGCTCATTCGTGAAATTTCGCCGACAGCTTGGCATATGTCTGCAAATTCGCCCCCGCAAAGCCCTTCACAGCTTTTATAAAGCCATTTCCGATAGGGAGCATATTTCCCTGCTATCAGATGACACGCCCGCAAAACGCTCATCATAAACTCCGACAGCTCGAAAAACGCCGCCGCACTGTCCCCCCGCCCTGTCATACGGGGGAAATTATACTGCCCGTGCTTGGCGATTTTCTCCAGCTCCACAGACAGCTTTGCCATATCCACCCAACGGGGACGTGCTTTAAGCTTGCGTCTTATTTCTGTGAAAAAACCCGACCTGTCGGAAAATATCTGCCCATTTACAGCGCAGGCAAGATCCTCGTCCTGTATGTCAAGCCATTCGTCGCCGTCGGGGAGCCTTTTCAGCCCTGTGAATTTCTCCAGAAATTCCGACAAGAGTATGACCCCACGCCGTCCATGTCCTTCTGCTGTTTCATTGGCAGACAGTCCCATATAGCTTTTTGGTAGCAGAGAATATGCATTGTGCAAATCATCTGTAAGGCTCCGGGGAATGTCATTGTCCAGATCGTTTACCCAAATACAAAAGCATGGCGCAAAATCATGATCTCTCGAAACCTCATCATCAAACCCGAAGCACTCCGACCCCTCCCCCGCCAGTCCGCAGGCAACATTGCTCAATAAATTGAGCCCCGACATATCGGGATTTGCACCGTCATGCATTCTCCGTTTCAGCATATCCCTACCGAATGCATTGTAAAAGCTTCTGGAAATGTCCATACCCTTTGTGGGGCGGGTTGTGTACTCATATGCTTTATGCAATTTTTCGGAAACTATCTCATAAAAATTATTTCTGCCCATATGCAGCTCAATCTCGGACAGCGCCGCCTCATAATATTCCGCCGCTTTTTTATGATCCGATTTCGCTGCGCAAATATCCCCATAGGCAGCCAATGCACCGCTGTAGTGAAAATCCGAGGGAGACCGTCCCGCAAGGGTTTCAATTGCAGGCTGCAAAACGCATTCCGCCTCATAGACGTTATTCATTTGCACCAGGCACGCCGCCAGGTTCGTCCGAGAAATTGCGCAGCGTATTTCTTCCCCCTCTTTTTCCGCTATTGCCAGAGCTTCACGGAGGCAATCTGCCGCATCCTCCCAACGCCCGGACTCCTGATGCAGCAGCGCAAGGTTGTTGAAATAGCTTGCTTTAAGGGAATCGTCCCCCATAGCTTCGGGGATATTTGCGATCTTCTCATAATAATCGTAAGCCCTGCTCAGCTGACCTGCCGCTCTTGCGGCGTTGGCGGAGTTGAGCAATGCCGCCGCCCGGGCTTTGGGAGAGGGGTCAACTTTTTCAAGAAGCGTCTCCGACATTTCCGCAAATTTCAGCGATTCGCCGAACCTGCCGCAGTCACGGTAAAAGCCCACCAGTTCATTGGCTACCCCCAGCATAACATCTTCCCTGCCCGATTCTTCGGCATTTTCCAGGGTATTCAGCATAAATGCCTCCGCTTCCTCCAGGCGGTAATTTTTCAAAAGCCCGTCCAGCTTTTCACGTATTTCGTTCATTTCCATGGCAAATCCTCTTTTGGTCAAAGTTTATATATTTTTATAGAATAAATTGTTTGTTTTCTACAATTTACCGAAAGCACCGCAAGCAAGTTCTCTATATAAACTATACCAAATTAATATAGAAATGTCAAGTGTATTGTGAAAATATTGGAAAATGTTCTTGAAATGCCTTTGATCAACGATTTTTATTATAGCTCTGTTTTTTTCATGACCCATAATAATTTTCCTCCCGAAAATCCGATACCTTAAAGCGGCCTGTTTGTCAATAAAAAACGCCATAATACTTCCGGCTGTAAAATCGGAAATACTATGGCGTTTGGCTTATGCATAGATTTTTGCATTAAACCAAATTATTGAGTCCTTAAAATTACTTGAAATATCTGTTCAGCAGACCCTCAAATGCCTTGCCGTGGCGAGCCTCGTCCTTAGCCATTTCGTGAACGGTGTCATGGATAGCGTCCAGATTCTGCTGCTTTGCCTTTGCTGCCAGATCAAGCTTGCCCTGTGTTGCACCATGCTCTGCCATTACACGCATTTCCAGATTCTTCTTGGTGGAGCTTGTTACAACATCACCCAGCAGTTCGGCAAATTTTGCGGCGTGCTCAGCTTCCTCGTAAGCGATTCTCTTGTAAGCCTCGGCAACCTCGGGATAGCCCTCTCTGTCGGCCACTCTGGACATTGCCAGATACATTCCCACCTCGGTGCACTCGCCCATAAAGTTCTGATTGAGCCCCTCGATGATCTCCTTGTCCTGAACGTCCTTAGCAATGCCCACAATGTGCTCGCAGGCAAACTTCAGGCCGCCCTCGCTTGCAGCCTCGGTAAACTTGGAGCCGGGCGCATTGCACTGGGGACATTTTTCGGGCGCAGCATCGCCCTCGTACACATATCCGCAAACAGAACATACAAACTTCTTCATGGTCTTAAACCCTTCCTTTTTGATTTTTTTCTCACGAAAGCCTTTATGTAAAAGACTTTCGGGGAATTTTACAATAATTATTATGTGCATTTTCCCGGCTGCAAAATCCCTTTTGCAGGATTTTTCGGGAGGCAGCTTTACAGCATAATGCTGTAATACAATTGCACTTGCTGCCAATCATCATTGACCTGTTGTGGTATTGACCGATATTGAAATCAGTGATTGCAGCCTGCGCAAAGCCCTATATGATATGCAGGTTTTGGCTTAACTTCAAACCTAATTTACGATATCGTTTACTATAACTATACCATATCGGTAAAGATAAGTCAATTAAATTTCCGTTAAATTCCAATTCCATGCATGAATTCGTCGGTTTGCACAAGTCCCGAGCGGTTGTATCGGTTAAGTTTAACAAAATCCTCTCCGCTGCAGGTGATGTTATTTTCCGCCTCCTTGCAGGTAAGAAAAACCGTGAAACCCTGCTGCCGCAATGCCTCAAACCCTTCCTCCGAGTAATAGCCGTAAGGATAGGCATAAACGCAGCGTTTGTTTTCGGCATTGCAGCTCAGCTGCGCATTGCCATCCAACTGTGTTGCATTGCGCCATTTCTCCACATCGTTCAAAAGCACATCAACATATTCCTCGGGAGATTCCCAGCTGTTTTTCTCCGCACCCCGCCGTCCGTTCACGCTGTGCAGATTATAAGTGTGGCAGCCTATTTCAAAAAAGCCGCTTTCTTCCATAGTACGAAGATCCTCACGGGTGAGATAGGCATAATAGGGGTTGGGGTCGTTCTCCTTTTCCGCCTGCACGGTGAATGCCCCCACAACACTTACGGTGCACTTCATGCCATATTTCTCCATTAGCGGTGCGCAATAGATGAGATTGTTCAGGTGTCCGTCGTCAAAGGTTATCATAACGGGCTTTTCGGGCAGGGGCGTGCCGTTATGCACAAATGCGAAAACCTCTGCGCCCGATACGGCGGTATATCCGTTTTCCTTTAAATAAGCAAGGTCGCATTCAAGCGCCTCGGGGGTTATCACATATTCCCCCGTCCGGGACGGGTCTTTCAGCACGCTGTGGTACATAAGCACGGGCAGGGAAACGCAGCTGCCCTGTGTGCCCTGTTCGGCCTGCACAGGCTGCGTGGCAGTCCGGGAATATGCCCATGCAGTGTTCCCGTTTGTAAAATGCGTTATCACGACCGAAAAAAACAGCAGCGCCGCCGCCAGAAACAATGCAATAAAAACCTCTCCTCGCATAATATACCGAGATCCTTTCCGATTTCTTCGGTAAATTATATGCGAAAAGAGGCAGGTTAATTCGCTTTGATCAAAGGTAGTTTCCGATGCAGATCTCAAGGGGCGGGGTCTTGTCCCCGAAAATGTATACGGGAATGCGGTCGGTAAAGGTGTAAAAATCAAAAGCCTTGTGATCATTGTCATTGATGTAAACCGTGACCTGTTCCTTGTTCGGGTCAACTATCCAGTATTCCCGCACGCCGTGCTCCATATAAAGACGGAGCTTTCTGCGGTAATCTTCAATGAAATTGGATGGGGAGGCTATTTCAATTACCCAGTCGGGCGCACCGTTATGCTTCTGTCCGTCCAGATTTTCCGGGTGACAGGTGACATAAATATCGGGGATAACAATCGTGCTTTCGTCCAGCTGTACATCCGAGGTTATAAACGGTTCACATTTTCCGTTGTGGGAATCAATAAAGTCAAGCAATGTTCTGCTGAGCCTCAGAATGATCTTCTGATGTCTTTGATTGGGTGACGGGGACATATCCACAATATATCCGTCAATCAGTTCGCACCGTTCTTCGCCTGCTACAGTATAAAATTCCTCAACCGTATATCGCTGCTCTCTTGGCACTGCCATAAAAATCATCTCCTTTAACTTTGATTTAAATTATCAATAAGCTTTCTGAGCTTTATATCAAATGTACACACCTCATATCCCTTGCATAAATTATATGCACAAAGAATGCAGTCAACAAAATCAAGGTTATTGTTTCCGAAAATGTCAAGGGATTTTTCAAGAACCTTTTTGTCGTGAACAGTAACACTGTCCAGATTGATAAAATCCTTTAAAACGGCAGCAATACGGCTGCGGTCTGTCTTATAGACCTTAAGCATAACATATACGACCTCTGCTGCAACCTCAAAGGTTACAAAGACTATATTGCTGTTGATTATTTCCTCGGCTGTATCTGCCATATTTTCATCATCACAGATCAAAAAACGCAGTATCATATTAGTGTCAAGAATTTTTATATTTTTCTGCGGCAGCATTAGACCATGCCTCCTCTTCCAAAGCTCTTAAAGCAGGATCGGCATATTTTGAAAATGCTCCTTTAAGAGAACTTGTTTTGTTTTCGGATTCAGTTTTTTTTTGCTCTTGCAGGCTGTTTCCTCCCGAAAAAAGCATTATAAATCCTTCAAGCTGCCTGTCCGTAAGGGTTTCAAGCAAATTATACGCTTGTTCTCTGGTACTCAATGGCAATTCCTCCTTAAAAATAATTTGTGCTTTAATATAAGTATATCACAATCATCCCGCAAATTCAAGGGTATATATAAAAAAAGCATGAGACATAAGAAATTACATTTCTTGCCTCTTGCCTCTGAGAGCAGAAAAAAATCCCCCGTCGGGAATGTTCTTGCTTTATGTGAGCCGGGGTCCGCTATTTTTTACTGTCCGATTGACATATTGTCACTTCTTTAACTCAACCCCTGCGCAATTATCCAGTCCATAAGGCTCAGCAGCAGTTTTAGCTGTTCCGAGGTCATATTATCCGCTTTGGAGAATATCGCTTTTTTAAGGTCGGCGTGGTCGTCTTTTTTGGCTGCGCCCAGGAGCAGATGATCGGGAGTGGTGTCAAGAGCGTCGCAAAGCTTCATAAGTACCTCAACGCTGAGCACCGAGGTTGCCCGCTCAATATTGGATAAGTATTTGTCGGAAAGCCCCGCAGCCTCGTTCACGTCCGATTGCTTCAGCCCCAGCTCCCTGCGGCGGGAGGCTATTCTCCGCCCAAGTTCTTTGTAATCCAAGTTTTACACGTCCTTTCGTAATTTCCTTGAAAATTCGACTTATAGTGGGAATATATTCCCGGAAGAATTTTCCTGTAATATACCATTCACCTTTTGGTATACTTTGATTGTACCCCGATTTTGGGTAATTTTAACAAAATCAGATTGTAAAATTTCCGTGAATTGTAGCTGCCAAAATACCCGAAAAACGCCTGAACAAAGGCGTTTCTTTAATTTTAAATTTGAGCTGTCTCAAATCGAACCTACCAAAAAGTGAAAAATCACTTGACAAAATACTTTTTTCGAGTTATAATATGATTAATCACTTTATAGTATGAGTGATTAAAGGGAAACTATGCAAAAAGGAGCAAAAGAAAAGAGCAAAGTCCCGTGCCCAATAATTTGGGCGCCCAATAAATGGGCTGTCCGTAAAGTTCGGACGAAAAGATTACTCGAAAAGGAGAAATGTACAATGAAAACAAAAAGAACTATGAAAAGCATTGCTGCTGCTGCGCTGGCATTGTCGCTTGTTGCCGTGCCTGCTGCGCAGAATGCGGTGCTGAACGGCGGGTTCAGTTTCGGTATTTTTGCGAATGCGGCGGCAGAACCTACTTTGGTAGACAATCTTGATGGGCTTAAGACCGCTTTTGCAAACGCCCAAGACGGCGATGTTATCAAGCTTACCAATAACATTGATGCAACGGAATTACTTGAGTTTACAACCGGCAATGTAACTCTTGACCTTAACAATTTTGAACTGAAAGACAATAACAACGATAGGGGAGCTATTAAGGTAAGTGGCGGCACACTTACGGTAACTGACAGTTCCGTAGCAGGCGGAGGAAAAATCACTGCTAAAGACGGAACTGACTACAGTGAAAGTAAAAGATACTCAATGCAGATATATGGCGGAAAGCTTATAATTGAAAAAGGCAATATTACAGGTCATGTAGCTGCTTTCGGCAATAGTACACTCGAAATACAGGGCGGTACTATTACAGGAAAAACATTTACCGACGGTTATGGGTTTTCCGATTATGCCATTAGTACGAACGGCAGCAAGAGTAAGGAAACAACAGTAATTGTTTCCGGCGGCGAGGTTATTGGCGGTGACGCAGGAGTGTATGCCCCTGCAGGTACTGTCAAAATCAGCGGCGGTACAATATCGGGTAATTCCGGTGTTCTGATAAGAGGCGGTTCGATAGAGGTTACAGGCGGCACTGTTATCGGTAATGGTGAGTATGTAAATGCTACTCCGACCTATGATTCACAAACAGGAGATGGCGGAGTAGGCAATGGCGATGCTATAGCAATTGTTACGAGCAGCAGTGCATACGGTACAGCTGCTGTGGAAATAAAAGGCGGTAATATTGAAAGTTTGAACGCTCATGCCGTTGGAACATATGTTGACGGTACAAAAGTAACAGATGTTACGAAGGCTGTAACAGGTGTTGTTGCAGGCGGCGTATTCAAAAGCGGTGACGGAAAGGACGATTTTGTTACTGCAAATACTACTGAAGGCGCAAGCGTTTTAAAAAATGCTGACACTGTTGCTGAGATTACAGTGACTACAAACGGCGTTACAAAGACCGTCATCGGTGAGGAAACTATTGAGCAGGTGCTTGAGGACAGCAATATTACTGCTGTTGAGGTTAAGCAGGGACTTACCGAGATTGACGTTCGTCCGGACGTTACCGTAACCAACAGCACAGGCGAGGATATCGTTGTAAATGGAGTAGTCGTTGCCGAGGGTGAAGAGGCTGAGGCTCTTGAACCCGACAAGTTCAGCGAGGTTGCAGAAGTTCCCGCAACCTGCACAGCGACGGGAACAAAGCTCTATTATACCTATGAGGGCGATGATGTAAGCAAGTATACTAAGAACGAAGATGAGAAGTATGTTCTCGTTGCCGATGAGAACGAGCTTGAATTGCCCATTGACAACACAGCTCACGACTACACAGACATGACCCCTGTATTTGATTCTTGGGCTGTCGGTGATACTTCTTGCACTGCTACCGTTGCATGCGCAAGAGACTGCGGTCATAAAGAGACGATTACAGGTACTATAGAGTCTGTACAAACTAAAGCACCCTCTGCTACCGAGACCGGAGTAATGACCCACACTGCAAAGGTTACATATAATGATATTGAATATACAGATGAAAAGACTTCTGAAATTCCCATAAGCGAGGAAAAGAAGATCGAGGCAATAAAAACCGCTGTTGCAACAGCTTTGAATGGTATTACAGTTACCAACGACACCACCGAGGCAGATATTAAAGCTGTTGTTGATAAGGCTGTTGCAGATACAGGCGTTACCGGCATTGATGTGACAACTGCATTTACAATCACTACTCCTGCGACCGAAGAAGCAGCAGGAGCTGCAAAGGCAGTTGTAACCGTTAAGGATGAAGAAGTAAAGCACGATTATGATATCGCAAAGCTTACTGCTTCAACCGATCCCGGCAAGGAGCCTGAAGATCCCGGCAAGGAGCCTGAAGACCCCGGCAAAGAGCCCGTTACTCCCGCCGAGAAAACCGACGAGGAAAAGGCAGCCGAGGCTAAGAGCACGCTGGAAAGCAGCTGGCTTCCCGGAGCTGATTGCAGCAGCTGGCTGAATGAAAAGGATATTGCCGACTGGAATGCCGAAGAAACCATTGCAAATATGGCAAAGGAGATACTCAAGGACACCGGCGCAGAGGTAACACCCGCAGGCTTCTCCTCGGCAGATTCCGACGGATATGTGACCTTTACCCTTAAAATAAAGGTCGGCGATGCGGAGACCACAAGCAAAGTCAAGATCAAGGTCGCTGTCAGCAGCAGCGCCGCACCCGTTGTTAACTACTACACCGTAAGCTTTGCAGGCGATTACGCAGGCAGCGGCATAACAGTTTCAAGCTTTTCCAATGCCGCTGGATCGACAGTTACCGTTAAAGTTCCTGTAGGATATTCCGTATCGGTTGTGTCCGGCAGCAACAGGATCGCCTCTATCTCCGACGGCACAGGCACATTTACTATGCCCTCCGGAAATGTTACCCTTAATGTAACAAGCTATCTCGGCGCACTGACTTCCGGCTACAAGAATGCCTACATCTACTCTTACGACAGCGAGATGAACAGTATCACCACCAACTCCGTAAGAGGCGGTATGACAGCTCCCGAGGGCGAAGTCACCGTTAAGCTGGGCAGCAAGTATGCAGGCAGATCCGTAACCCTCTACAACGGCAGAAAGTCCACCTCCTCCAAGGTAGACGAGGCTGTTCTCGACAGCAAGGGACAGGCAACCTTCTCCGTTAAGAGCGGCAAAAACTACACTCTGGTAGTTGAATAATCTAAGCTTATATCTAATATTCGTTATAGCGTTATTGCCCCCGACCGTCTGCACCGGCCGGGGGAATTTTTTGACTGTAAATTTTTTTGGGAGGACTTGAATTTATTTGAAGAATGTGGTATACTGGTTGTAAGAAAATATTTTGGGAGGTCGATTTTTATGGCATTACCCGAGGAACGCAGATACACGGTCGAGGAATTTTATACTTTGACGGGGGAGGAACGGTGCGAGCTTATTGACGGATATATCGTGGATATGTCGCCGTCGCCCAATCAAACACACCAATGGATACAAGGAGAGCTTTTTGCGGATATCCGCAGCTTTATCCGTGCCCGGGGCGGAAAGTGCAAACCGTTTATGACATCGGATGTAAGGCTGACCGAAAAAACGATAATTATTCCCGACATTTATGTTACCTGTCATCCCGAAAATCTGGACGGACAGAGACATAACGGCGCACCCGACTGGGTGATCGAGATAGCCTCGCCATCTAATTTTATAGAAGATTACCGCAAAAAGCTGAGGCTTTATATGGAGCATGGAGTGCGAGAATACTGGATAGTTGACCCAGATAAGGAGCAGGTCAATGTTTACATTCATGACGGGGATTATACAACTCTTGACTTTTACCGTTTGTCCGACAAAATCCCCGTGCATATTTTCAAGGACAAGACCCCGCCTTTGGAAATTTGCATTGCGGATTATACGGAAAGCCTTAAAAATTAAAATATTTTTCCAACTGTCCGTTGACGTTTGTCCGACAATTGTCCGACACATTGTCTGCGGGCAGGATTTTTTTGACGGAGTGCATGGGAATTATACAGAATATTTATTTAAATATACATAAAAATCGCTTAAAAAGTGAATATTTAAAGAAAATTTGTGAAAATATGCAGAAAGGGTATTGACTTTTGGAAGAAAAAGTGATAAATTTAAAATATACCAATTTATTGATTGAAATTCACGGAGGTTTTTGCAATGGCTGTAAATGCGAAAAATAAGGAAAATATCAAAAAGGTCGTTCTGGCGTATTCGGGTGGTCTGGACACCTCGATAATCATTCCCTGGCTGAAAGAGAATTACAATAACTGCGAGGTTATTGCGGTTTCCGCAGACGTAGGACAGGGCACGGAGCTGGACGGACTGGAGGAAAAGGCAAAGAAAACAGGCGCTTCCAAGCTGTATATTGAGGACCTGAAGGAGGAATTCATTCAGGATTACGTTTACCCCACCGTACAGGCAGGGGCGGTTTACGAGGGCAAGTATCTGCTGGGAACTTCCTTTGCACGTCCCATTATTGCCAAGAGAATTGCGGAGATCGCCATTAAAGAGGGCGCTGACGCTATCTGCCACGGCTGCACGGGCAAGGGCAACGATCAGGTCCGCTTTGAGCTGGCTATAAAGGCATTTGCGCCCGATATGGCTATAATCGCTCCCTGGCGTGAGTGGACGATAAAGTCCAGGGACGAGGAGATAGACTATGCCGAGGCTCACGACATTCCCCTGAAAATCACCCGTGAGACCAATTATTCCAAGGATAAGAACATCTGGCATTTATCCCATGAGGGACTTGATCTGGAGGACCCCGCAAATGAGCCTCAGTATAACAAGGAGGGCTTTCTGGAGCTGGGCGTATCTCCCGAAAAGGCGCCCGACAAGGCAACATATGTTACCGTTCACTTTGAAAAGGGCATTCCCACTGCTCTTGACGGCAAGACAATGAACGGCGTGGAGCTTGTCAGCGCTCTTAACAAGCTGGGCGGCGGGAACGGAATAGGTCTTGTTGACCTGGTGGAGAACCGTCTTGTGGGTATGAAGTCCAGAGGCGTTTACGAGACCCCCGGCGGCAGCATTCTTTACAAGGCTCATGAGGCGCTGGAGACCATTTGTCTCGATAAAGAGACCGCACGTATAAAATCCTATCTTTCCATAAAGTTTGCGGACATTGTTTATAACGGTCAGTGGTTCACTCCGCTGCGTGAGGCGCTTTCCGCTTTTGTGAGCAAGACTCAGGAGACCGTTACGGGCGATGTCAAGCTGAAGCTCTACAAGGGCAATATCATCAATGCGGGCATCACCTCTCCCTACACTCTTTATGATGAAGAGGTCGCTACCTTTGATGAGGATCATGTTTACGATCAGTCGGACGCAGGCGGATTTATCAACATTTTCGGCTTGCCCATTCATGTCAAGGCAAAGCTCGATCAGAAAAGAAAATAATTACAGATCGTTTTATACGGCATAAGCTATGTATTTGATCAATGGCAGGAAGCAGGAGCGTTTCTCCTGTTTCTTGCCTATTGATATTTTAATAAGTTCCGGCAATAATAAAAATGCGGCAAAAAAATTGCCTGAAAAAATAAACTTAATTGACAATTAATAATTAATATTTAATAAGCTTACGAGACCGGTGCAGTCATTATTAATTATTAATTATTAATTATTAATTAAATATTAAGGATGGTCAAAAAAATGCTCAGAATAAAGAAAATAATTCTTGCGGCAATGGTTATGATGATGTCCCTGGCAATATTCACAGGCTGCGGCAGGGGAGAGGATAAAACAAAATATCTGCACCTTAAAACGGATATTGTGGGAGCATGGTGCGACGAGGCAGGTCCCGAAGAGGTAGAGACGGACATGGGGACTGCCCATATGTTTTATGAATTTACCGAAGACGGGCAGGTTATCTACTATACTGCCTATGATTTCGGCGCAATATATTACGACGGCACTTACACCATTGACGGAAATATTTTTGACAGCGAGGGCAAAAAGTGCAGGATAAATGTGGAGAATGACATTCTCACCATGACGAATAACGGCGGCTCGTCAAGATACAGACGTGTGGGAGCGGCGGAGCTGCTGGAGTATTCGGTCTATGCTCACGGCGAGGCGCTTTATGCCGAGCAGGAACCGCTTATAATTGCGGGACAGGGCGGCAGCAATGATATGCTTGACAGTGATGAAAACAATGATACGGTCAATGCGGATAACGCTGCCGAAGCAGCCGCAGAATAATTTGATATGAAAAAAAATATACGGAACGCAGGAAATTTCAAAAGAGCGGATATTTATACCCTTTGATTTCCTGCTCTGTCAAGGAGGGCGATTTTATATGGCTATGATGTGGGCGGGAAGATTTTCCAAGGAAGTCGATTCAAGGGTGAATGACTTTAACTCCTCTATTTCCTTTGACTGCAGGATGTACAGGCATGATATTGCGGGTTCGATAGCTCATGCCACAATGCTGGGGGAGCAGGGGATAATCGAAAAGAGCGAGAGCGAAAAAATTATAGAGGGTCTGAAAGGCATTCTCGCCGATCTGGACAGCGGCGCATTGGAGTTTGACCCGAATGCGGAGGACATTCATATGTTTGTGGAACAGGTGCTGACCGAGCGGATAGGGGATTCGGGAAAGCGTTTGCACACTTCAAGAAGCCGAAATGACCAGGTTGCCCTTGACCTGCGGCTGTATCTGAAGGACAAGTGCAATGATCTGTCGAAGATCGTTTTTGAGCTTATCGAGGCGATAATCACCGCTGCCCAGGAGCATTATGACACCATAATGCCCGGGTACACCCATTTGCAGAGGGCGCAGCCTGTGACCTTTGCTCATCATATTATGGCGTATGCCTGGATGCTGACAAGGGATTTGGGGAGAATTGCAGACTGCAAGAAGCGTATGGACTGTTCCCCTTTAGGCTCATGCGCACTGGCGGGTACTACTTATCCCATCAACAGAAAGCGGACGGCAGAGCTGCTGGGTATGAGCGGCGTTATGGCAAACAGTCTGGACGGGGTTTCCGACAGGGATTATTGCATAGAGCTTGCCTCGGCTTTGTCTATACTTATGATGCACCTTTCGAGATTTTCCGAGGAGATAATCATGTGGTGCAGCTGGGAGTTTAAATTTGTGGAGCTGGACGACTCATATTCCACAGGGTCGTCCATTATGCCCCAGAAGAAAAACCCCGATGTTACGGAGCTTATCAGGGGTAAAACGGGGAGAGTTTACGGCGACCTTATGACCCTTTTGTCCATGATGAAAAATCTGCCCCTTGCCTACAACAAGGATATGCAGGAGGACAAGGAGGCTATATTTGACGTAATTGACACGGTGGAGCTTTGCATTACCACTTTTACGCCCATGTTCAAGACCATGACGGTGCTTAAAGAAAATATGAGAAAGGCAGCGGCAAAGGGCTTTATCAACGCTACCGACTGTGCGGATTACCTAGTAAAGAAAGGTCTGCCTTTCAGGGACGCTTACAAGATCACAGGCACGCTTGTTGCACGGTGCATTGACCTGGGCACAACTCTGGAAGAGCTTGACATAAAGGAATACAAGCGGCTTTGCGATAAGTTTGACGAGGACGTTTACAAGGCAATCAGTCTTGATACCTGCGTTAATCAGCGGTGCAGCGAGGGCGGTCCCGCTCCGGAAGCTGTGGCGGTTCAGGTGGAGCAGCTGAAAGCTATACTCAGACAATACGGGCTTGAGTAATGTTGATTTAAGGTATTTTCTCCGCCGCAGGCGGAGAAAATACCGCCATATATAGTAACTTTAAACAAGTAAAGGAGCTCAAAAGTTTGAAACATAGCGGTAATACCCCTAAGTTTCAGCGTACCTTTGGTGCGAACAACAAATCAGCGGGAGGTAAAAAAATGTCATACAAAATTTTTATAGACGGGAAAGAGGGCACTACGGGGCTTAAAATAGCCGAGAGATTTTCGGGGCGGAGCGACATTGAGCTGCTGGAAATTTCCGAGGAAAAGCGCAAGGACACGGCAGAACGGAAAAAGCTTATAAATGCTTCGGATTTCACTTTCCTGTGCCTGCCCGACGAGGCGGCAAGAGAGGCGGTAACACTGGCGGAGGGGAATGTTCGGATAATAGACGCTTCCACTGCTCACAGGACAAATCCCGATTGGGCGTATGGGTTTCCCGAGCTGTCAAAGGAGCTGCGGAAGAAGATAGAGGGTTCGGCGAGAGTTGCCGTGCCGGGGTGCTATGCAAGCGGATTCAATGCTTTGATGTATCCCATGGTTTTGTCGAGAATTATAGCACCTTATCACCCGGTGGTTTGTCATGCGGTGTCGGGCTACAGCGGCGGCGGCAAAAAGCTTATTGCAAGGTATGAGGACGAAAACCGTGACAAGGCTTATGACGGAGTGCGTATGTACTCCATGGGCAGGACCCATAAGCATATCAAGGAAATGATGGCGATTTCGGGGCTTTCCTATCCTCCCGTGTTCTGTCCCGTGACGGCGGATTTTTACAGCGGCATGACCGTGACCGTGCCCATTCAGCTGCGCACTATGGCGAGAAAGGCCACTCCCAAGGATATGTGGGAGATGTTCTGCGAGCATTACAAGGGGCAGAGATTTGTTAAGGTAATGCCCTTTAATGCGGACGGCTGCCCCGAGGCAAACGAGCTTTACTCAAATGCCCTTGCGGACACGAATATGCTGGAGATATTCGTTTACGGCACCGACGACCATGCGCTGCTTATTGCCCGTCTTGACAATCTGGGCAAGGGCGCTTCGGGGGCTGCGGTGCAGTGCATGAACATAATGATGGGGATAGATGAGGGAACGGGGCTGGAGTGATAATATGCAGTTTTATCAATGCGGAGAATTAAGGGTCGAAAACGAGGATGATGACATAGTCACATATTATCGTGAAGAAGAGTGTCCCTGCTGCGAAAAAAGCGTTTATTCCTGCGACGTCGAAAAGGTAACCGAAAGCATGGTATTTTTCATGCGGGATAACACAAAACGGCGTATTGAAAGGAAAATGCGCAAAAATAGACGTACAAAGGAATATATCTCCCTTTGTAATGTTTATAACCTACAGTACGGCATTGCAATTTCCCATGACGGCAGCAGATTTTTCACCTCACGGTGGGAGGGCGGAATTTACTGCTTTGACAGCAGCGATTTTTCCGAGGTTTGGAAAAATACAATGGGCAGGGTCACATGGGTATATACTGTGAAAAAAGGCAGTCGGATATTCTGTGAACGGGACGGCTTCGGACTTATGGCTCTTGATATTTCCGACGGCAGGGAGATCGGAAAAATATCCGGTGCAAGATGCGAAACTTACCGCCTTGACGAGGATACGTTCATAATGGGTGAAAAAAGAGGGTATTATTACATATTCCGTTTTGAGGATCTTTCGGAGGTTTGCCGTATAAAAAAATCGGAAGTGATTAATTCGGATAAATGGGTGGTAAGAAATGTTTCGCAAAAGGACGGCATTCTTTATTTTGACTGCTTTGTGAACTGCGGCGAGGCAAGGATATTTGAGTATGCCTTGAAATAGGTGTACGGAAAAGCGCCGCAAGAGAGTGCTTTTGATCCTATGCAGACCATTTATTTTCAAGTCTGTTGATCTGTGCAGCCTTCGGCATTGGCATTTTAGAAAGGGTGATAATTATGGGCAGCGATATTTGCATTTCAAATGACGAGCTGATAAAATACTGCCTGACCAAAAACGGCGCATACAAGGATTATCCCTTTGGGGCAGATGTCACGGTTATAAAGGTCAAGAAGCGGATATTTGCGCAGATATTTTCTTTGAATGGCGAGCCTATGCTGACCTTTAACGGGGATATTCCCACGGGGGAATTTTACAGGGGGCTGTACCCCGGATATGTGACAAGAGGGTATCACTGCCCGCCTGTGCAGCAGCCTTATTTCAACACCGTGAAGCTGCGGAGCGATATTCCCAAGGAGGAAATTTTCCGAATGATAGACGGGTCGTATACATATGTTGTATCCAAAATGCCGAAAAATCAGCAGGAAAGCTTGCTGAAAAACAAAGGGCAGGGAGAATGAACAAGTATTGCAATGAGTTGTTCGAAGGAAGGTGCATTTAAATGGATACGAGCTTTAACATTCCACGGAATGCATATGAGGATATTGTGGCTTTTGCAAAGGTTCACGGCTTGCAGCGGGTCATTCTGTTCGGCTCAAGGGCAAGGGGGACTCACAGCGAACGCAGCGATATTGACATAGCCGTAAGCGGCGGAAATTTCAGCGGCTTTTACTGGGATATTGACGAAAAGGCCCGCACGCTTCTGATGTTTGATATTGCCAGCCTTGACAGGGGAATTTCAGAGGAGCTTCAAAGGGAAATAGAAAGGGACGGGGTGATAATTTATGAGAAAATATGATAATTTCACAAAGGCGCTGGGCAATCTGCATGAGGGCGCAAAGCTTGAACCGCCCTACTCTGTAGTGGAGCAGACAGGTATCATAGGGCTTTTTGAAATATGCTTTGAGCAGTCATGGAAGCTTATAAAGGCTGTTCTCGAATATAACGGACGTGAGGGGAGCAAGTCGGGGTCTCCGAGGGGCATAATCAAACTTGCTTATCAATGCGGAATGATAAATGATGAGGAAAATTGGCTTGCTCTGCTGGACACGAGAAATATTCTTGCTCACACCTACAGCAATGAGGACGCTTTAAAGGCGATAGACAAAATAAAAAGCTGCTATCTTGCTTTGTTTGATGAACTTAAAAAAGTCATTGAGGAGGAATGGGAGCTGGAGGCAGGAGGATAAAGTCAGTATGAGTATATTCAAAAAAGTGTGGAGCATTGTCACATTGCTGCTGTTTGGCTTGTGTATCGTTATTTACTGTTATCTTACAATAAACGACGGAACGCTCTATATTTTCGACCGCTTTTTCAATCCGAATATATTTTTGTTTCTGGTATATATGCTGCTTTCCGGCGAAAGTATTTATCTTTATATCCGCAGCCCGCAGGAAGAAAAAAAGGAAAAAAAGCCTGTCGCCGGCACGGCGGTCATGCTGATTATTTCTGTACTGGGAATAGGGAGCATTATTTATTTCGCAGTAAAAGACCCGCCGTATACGGTTTCCGAGACCTTGCCCGATGGGACAGTCATATTGCTTTCCGAGCATAAAGATTATCTTGCGGGATTTGAAAAGAATCCCAAAAATGAACTTACATATCTTGATGTTTACCGGCTTAAAGGCTTCAAGGCAGTGAAGCTCGGGGATATCAACGAGACTTATTTTTCCAACAAATGCCTGGCGCAGGATAAATACACTCTTGATTATAACGAAGAAGCAAGGACGGTCACTGTTGCCTGTGAATACGGTGTTTACGGCAATGAATATGTTCATCTGAAAGAGGAGTTTGACACAGGAGTTATGACGTATGATTTTATTATTTCATAAGTTTGGAAAAGGAGCGCTTTTTATGAAAAATTTTGATAAATTCCTGGACTGGGCAAGGGATAATGACTGGATAATTGAAGAGGCGGAAGAAAGCTATAAAATGCCCCCGGGATTTGCCGGAAAGATACCTCAATGGGAAAGCACGGCAGTGGGGTACAATATCATTTCAAACCGTGAGGAAACAGTCTTTTTGGTGGTGGGTGAAAGCCTGCAGTGCGAAGAGACCGAAAGTCAGACATTTCGGTGGGATACTTTCAAAAACATATCCCTGGAAGCCTCTGAGGGGGATGAGAGGGAGGCTGTCACGGAATGGTGGAAATATCATTTCCCCGTGCTGATGATAGTATCGGGGGAGTATGAATTCTATGCCGCAGATATAAGGGACGGCAGTGTGGTGAACGGTGCTGAACCAATGTTTGAAGAAACGACAAAGACGGCTGACAGCATTGATGAATTTTTTGAAATGATAACAAAGGGCGAGATAATTCTATAACGGGAGCAGTCTCCGGTTTTGAGAAAGAGGTTTTAAAAATGAGTGATTTTAAGGTAATAGGCGGCGGCGTTTGCGCTGCAAAGGGATTTAAGGCAAGCGGCGTTTACTGCGGGATAAAGCAGACTATGAACGGAAATGCACCTGACGGGAACGATTCGCCTTTGGGGAAGAAGAATGACATTGCCATGGTCATGGCGGATGCGGTCTGCAATACTGCGGGTGTGTATACAAGCAATAAGGTAAAGGGTGCGCCCGTTATTGTGACAAAGGAGAATCTTGCAAGGACAGGCGGCAGGGCAAGGGCTGTTATCGTTAATTCCGGCAATGCAAACACTGCCGTAGCAGGCGGTGAGGACGTTGCACGGGAAATGTGCAGGCTGACAGGCGAGGCGCTGGGGATATCGCCCGAGGAGGTAATCGTGGCGTCCACGGGGGTTATCGGGCAGGTGCTGCCCCTTGCGCCCATTGAACAGGCTGTGCCGAGGCTGAAGGAGGGGCTTTCCTATGAGGGGAACGAGGCTGCGGCTGCTGCTATTATGACCACGGACACGGTGAAAAAAGAATATGCCGTGGAATTTGAAATAGGCGGGAAAACCTGTCACATCGGCGGCATGGCTAAGGGCAGCGGCATGATACACCCTAATATGGCGACAACTCTCAACTTTATCACCACCGACTGCAATATTTCCGTTTCCGCTTTGCAGGCGGCTTTGTCGGAAACCGTCAAGGTCACTTACAACTGCCTTTGCGTGGACGGAGATCAGTCTACCAATGATATGTGCATGGTCATGGCAAGCGGTATGGCGGGAAATGATGAGATAACCGAAAATTCGAAAAAATATGATATTTTTAAAAGCGCACTTTACGAGGTCATGGCAAGTCTCACGAGAATGCTTGCCAAGGACGGCGAGGGTGCGACGAGGCTTATCACCTGTATCTGCGGCAGTGCGCCAAGTGTGGATATTGCAATTGCGGCGGCAAAAAGCGTTATCCGTTCGCCGCTTGTTAAGTGCGCCATGTTCGGGGCGGACGCAAACTGCGGCAGGATACTTTGCGCCATAGGCTACACCGAAGAGGATTTTGACATTTCCCATGTGGATATTTACTATTCGTCGGCAAAGGGTAAGATCAAGGTTTGCGAGGACGGTGTGTGCATTCCCTTTTCCGAGGAAACTGCCAAGGAAATTCTGCTGGAAGATGAGGTCGATCTGCTTATCGACCTTAACCTAGGGGATAAATCCGCCACTGCCTGGGGCTGTGATATGACCTATGATTATGTTAAGATAAACGGTGATTACCGCAGCTAGAGGCTAGATGTAAGAGGGCTAGAGGCTGGAATTAAGAAGATAGGAAGCTATGAATTGAACTTGTTAATTAAAAAAATCTAGCCTCTAGCTTCTAACATCTAGCTACTAAAAGGAGTTTGAATTAGATGAACAATGAAATTACCAATGAGATACGTTCGCAGGTGCTTATTGACGCACTGCCCTACATACAGCGGTATAATGACAAGATCGTTGTAATAAAATACGGCGGCAACGCTATGACAAACGAGGAACTGAAAAACGCTGTAATGAGCGACATTGTTCTGCTGAATTTAGTGGGACTGAAAACCGTGCTTGTACACGGGGGGGGCCCCGAGATAAACGAAATGCTGCGGCGTGTGGGAATAGAGAGCAAGTTTATAAACGGCCTCAGATACACGGACGAAGCCACGGTGGACATTGTAAAAATGGTTCTGGCGGGAAAGGTGAACAAGGAGCTTGTTTCCCACCTGTCGCTGCACGGAGGCAAGGCGTTGGGGCTTTGCGGCATTGACGGGAATATGCTTATGTGCGAGAAGCTCATGAGCGAGCCCGACCTTGGCTTTGTGGGGGAGATAAAGGAAGTTAACACCACGCCCATTACAGACGCACTGGAGAGAGGATATATCCCCGTTATAGCCACGGTCGCCTGCGATGAAAAGGGGCAAACCTACAATGTCAATGCGGACACTGCGGCGGCAAGGATAGCGGCCCAGCTGCGTGCGGAGAATCTTATTCTTATGACCGATATTGCGGGGCTTTTAAAGGACAAGGACGATACACAGACCCTTATCCCCAAAGTGCAGGTAAGCGAAGTGCCCTTTATGAAGCGACAGGGCATAATCAGCGGAGGAATGATACCCAAGATAGACTGCTGCGTGGAGGCTGTCAGACGGGGAGTTAAAAAGACCTGCATTATTGACGGCAGAGTGCCCCACTCGATTTTGATCGAGCTTATGAGCAGTCAGGGGATAGGCACACAATTTATATAGAGGCCGGAAGCGAACCTATGGTTCGCAAGAGGGCTAGAGGCTAGAGTTCTCATATTCTAAAAAATCGGAAACGGAGAGATTGAAAATGTCATCGGCTAAGACTATTGAAAAATTTGATAAGCATATAATGGGTACTTACGGGCGTTTGCCTGTATCTCTTGAAAAGGGCAGCGGTGCTGCGGCGGTAGATGAGGACGGAAAGGAATACATTGATCTCGGCAGCGGTATCGGGACAAATTCTTTGGGGTTTGCAAGCGGAAAATGGGCTGACGCTGTTTGTATGCAGGTGAGAAATATCCAGCACAGCTCCAATTATTATTACACGGCTGTTCAGGGAGAATTTGCGGAAAAGCTGACGGGGGCGACAGGCTACAAGTCGGTATTTTTCGGGAACTCGGGGGCGGAGGCGAACGAATGCGCCATAAAGCTTGCGAGGAAATATTCCTTTGACAAGTACGGTCGGGACGCAGGACGTCACACTATCGTTACACTGGTGAACTCGTTTCACGGGCGGACTTTGGCGACCTTATCCGCAACGGGGCAGGAGGTTTTCCACAATTACTTTTTCCCCTTTGTACCGGGGTTTGTGAATGTTCCCGCAAATGATACTGCGGCGCTTGAAAAGGTCATAAGCGAGGATAAGAGCATTTGTGCGGTGATGTTTGAGTTTGTTCAGGGCGAGGGGGGCGTTATCCCCTTGGAAAAGGATTTTGTCGAAGCTATTTTCGGGCTTTGCGGTGAAAACGATATACTGACGGTTGCGGACGAGATACAGACGGGAATGGGCAGGACGGGGGCGTTGCTTACCTCAGAGCTTTACGGGGTAAAGCCCGATATCACCACTCTTGCAAAGGGAATTGCAGGGGGACTGCCTATGGGGGCGTGCCTTGCTTCGGAGAAATGCGCAGATGTGCTGACTAAGGGGACTCACGGGTCGACCTTCGGGGGAAATCCTGTTTCCTGTGCGGGGGCGAATGTGGTCATTGATACAGTGACGGCGGAGGACTTTCTGGACGAGGTAAAGAAAAAGGGCGAATATCTTAAAGCAAAGCTGCTGGAAATTTCCGAAATAGAGGGGGTTGACGGCATGGGGCTTATGCTGGGGGCAAAACTTCGCAGCAAAAAGGCGGCGGACATTCTGGCTGCTGCTGCGGAAAACGGCCTGCTCATACTTACTGCCAAAGAAAAGCTGAGGTTTCTGCCTCCGCTGACTGTAAGCTATGAGGATATCGACAAGGGAGTGGAAATTCTTGGAAAACTGCTCGGATAAGGTCAAAACTGCCGCCTCCGAATGGAGCTTTCCCACGCACATTGCGGCGGTGGGGGGAGTGGTAACAAACTCCCAGGGGAAGATACTTTTGGTGCGGCATAATGCCAGAGGGTGGACTTTCCCGGGGGGCGTTGTGGAAACCGGCGAAAATCTCATTAATGCGCTGAGACGTGAGATAATGGAGGAAACGGGGATAGAGATAACCGTGGGGCGGCTTTTCTGCGTAAGCTCCAACACTGCGGGTCATGCGGGGTACGGCGGCGTGAAGTACATTCCCACAAAGGTAATGGCGGATTTTATCTGCACGGGGGAAGGCGTGCCCCGTCCCTCGGAGGAAAATTCCGAGAGCGGGTGGTTTTCTCCGGAAGAGGCGGCGGAGATGATTGTCACCCCTGCGGAGAGAAAACGGTTCGGGGTCTATCTGGAAAAGCGTGAACGTCCGGTGTATCTGGAATATGTGGTAAAGCCCGAGTTTATACTTAAAACGGAGAGGGAAATTTGAGCAGTGGCAAAAATAATTTACGGCAAAGGAGCGTGGATATATGAAAAAAATGAAGCGGTTTTCCGCATTGGGAATGTTTGCGGCGTTGTGCTTTTCTATGGCAATGCTGACGGGCTGCTCGGAGAGTGCGCCGCAGGAAACAGCTGCTCAAAGTGAGGAACATAGTGTTTCGGAAATACAGGAAACACAAGATGTGCAGGAAAGTGAAAACATATCAACCGAGGAAAAAGCGGCAGAATATGTTACTGTCGGCGGCGAGGAATATCCGGCTGATATAACAAAGCTTGAGCTTAGCGACATATGGCTTACCGAAGAGGACATGAAGCAAATCGGCAAAATGACGGAGCTGACGGAATTTAGCATTTCCGACTGCAGAGGATATGTAGGCGATATAAGCCCGCTTTCGGGACTTGTTAATCTGACAAAATTAGACCTTTCCGGCAAAATCGGCATTCATATAAGTGATCTAAGCCCGCTTTCAAAGCTTACCAATCTGACGGAATTGAATCTCTCCAATAATGATATAAGCGATATAACTTCGCTTTCTGAGCTTACCAATCTGACGAAATTAAATTTGTCCAATAACGATATAAGTGATATAACTCCGCTTTTGGGGCTTACCGGGCTTTCGAGCTTGTCTTTATCGCACAATGAGATCAGCGATATAAGTCCGCTTTCGGGGCTTGTAAACCTGACGGAATTAAAACTTTCCTATAACAATATAGGCGATGTAAGCACGCTTTCGGGTCTGGTAAATTTGACGGAATTGTATCTTGCCAACATAAAACACAGTGATATAAGCTTTCTTTCGGGGCTTACAAATCTGACAAAATTAGACCTTTTCGGTAACCAAATAACCGATATAAGCTCTCTTTCGGGGCTTGTTAAATTAACGGAATTAAGACTTTCTCTGAACAAGATAACCGATATAAGCCCGCTTTCCGGACTTACCGGTCTCACAAAGTTAAATCTTGACGGCAATCAGATAAGTGATATCAGTTCGCTTTCGGGACTGGAGAATATGGAGGAGTTGTTTTTGGATCTTAACGAGATCGAGGATATATCCCCTCTTGAAAATCTTGTTCATTTAAAAAAGCTGTCGTCATATTCCAATCTAATAACCGATATCAGCGTTTTTGCCAAGCTTACAGAGCTTACGGAGTTGGAAATGTCGGAGAATCAGATAAGCGATATTTCGCCTTTGTCTAAGCTTACCGGGCTTTCAAGCCTGTCTTTATCGCACAATGAGATCAGCGATATAAGCCCGCTTTCCGGGCTTGTCAATTTAACTGAAGTGAGCCTTGCTGTAAACAAGATAAGCGATATAAGTCCGCTGTCGGGTCTTGTCGATTTGACGGAAATGAGCCTTGCCGTAAACACGATAAGCGATATAAGCCCTATTTCGGGGCTTACGGGTCTGGAGAGGCTGGATATTTCCTATAATGAAATAAGCGACATTGCGGCTCTTTCGGGGCTTGCAGGGCTGAATGAGCTGTATATTATGGATAATAGTTTAAGCGATATATCTCCTTTGTCGGGACTTGCAAAGCTTACGCTGCTGTCTGCCGATGTTAGGGAGGCAACCGATACAAGCCCTGTGTTAAAGCTTTCGGAGCTTTCCGAGCTTCATATAGCTATTGACGAGGCGACCGACCTTGGCTTCCTTTACGGTACCGAAAATCTGGAAGACCTGTATTTAGTCAAGGATTTCGATATGTCGGAGGAAGAAATGCAGCAGCTTCAGAATGCGCTTCCCGACTGTTATATAAATTTTAATTTTCAAGGGTATGTGTACTGATATTTATTTTGTCGGAGGCAGGAATAACAGACAAAGAAAGGAGCAGAATATGCTCCCGGACTTAAATATAAATTATTTTTACATTAACGAAAATTTAATTTTACGGAGGTAATTATTATGAACCATTTACTGAAAATGTCCGACCTTAGCAAGGAGGATATAATCGACATTCTTAATTTGGCGGACCAGCTCAAATATGAGCTCAAGCACAATATTCCCCACAAGCACCTGGAGGGAAAAACTCTCGGAATGATCTTCCAGAAATCCTCTACACGTACAAGGGTCTCCTTTGAGACGGGAATGTATCAGCTGGGGGGAAATGCGCTGTTTTTATCCTCAAAGGACTTGCAGATAGGCAGGGGCGAGCCTGTGCAGGACACTGCCCGTGTGCTTTCTCGTTATCTTAACGGAATCATGATCCGCACCTTTGAGCAAAAGGAAGTGGAGGACCTGGCGCAGTTCGGCAATATTCCCATAATAAACGGGCTTACCGATTACTGCCACCCCTGCCAGGTGCTTGCCGACCTTATGACCATACGGGAGTACAAGGGGCAGTTTGACGGCCTCAAAATGTGCTACATCGGAGACGGCAACAATATGGCAAATTCTCTTATCGTAGGCGGTCTGACCGTGGGTATGGAGGTTGCGGCGGCTTGTCCCGAGGGGTACCGTCCTGCTGATGATGTGCTGGAGTTTGCAAAGGGCTATGGGGATAAGTTTACGCTGACCGATAAGCCTCTGGAGGCGGCTGCAAACGCAGATGTGCTGTTCACGGACGTATGGGCTTCCATGGGACAGGAGGGAGAAGCGGAGATACGCCGCAAGGCCTTTGCAGGCTATCAGATAAACGACGGGGTAATGGCGGCTGCCAAGCGGGACGCTATGGTTCAGCACTGTCTGCCCGCTCACCGTGAAGAGGAGATCACCTCAAAGGTATTCGAGGAACATGCCGCAGAGATATTCGAGGAAGCGGAAAACAGGCTGCATGCTCAGAAGGCTGTTATGGTGAAGCTGATGAAATAAGGTCTGTCAGCAAAAGCTCCTGAATTATAAAATGCGTAAATGCTCCCCTGAATTCGGACAAATTGGTATAATAGAAGTATACCGAAAGTCCGAAGAAAGGGGAGCATTTGCATCTTCTTTAAACAGCTGTGCCGCAAAAGCTTTTCAGTTTAAGATGGCTGTCAATAATGTCAGCATTGTCAGCAATGTCACCTTTTTATCTGCTCCAGAACGCCCGGGTCTTTTATCTTGCTGTCCTCAGCCAGGAAAAGCACCTTGCTGACTATCTCCGCAGTCTTAGGATCGTCATCCGCAAAGGGCAGGAAAAGCCGTCCTCTTTGCTGTGAATGTACAGGGAGAACAGCTATCATAGCCCCTCCACGCTTGTGAATAACTCCGCTGCCGAGATGAACCGTATAGCTTGCAAGCTTGCCGTCAATATGAGCGTGACTGCCCTCGATCTTAACATTGGACAGTCCGAACAGCGGCAGGGTAAATCCGAGTATAGCCGCCCGCATTTCTATGGTGGAGTGGCTGGTTTCCGGGTCAACGCTTCCTGCATGGGCAACGCTTACGGCAAGATCCACATCACGCATTACCTCTGAGAAGATCACATCGGGAATATCCTTTATTACAATTGCCATTCCTGTGTTCCTGTCGGAAAAGCAGACCCATTCCAATGTGGGGGCTTCAATGTCCGCAGGGGTGAACCAGTCCGCACGAGCAAAAATTTCCGCCACAATATTTTCCTTGTAATAAATTTTCTGCAAACCGTTTTCCACATCTGCCACCCAGCGGCGTGATTTAAGGCAGGCAACGGTTTTTGCAGGCTGAATCTGATTCCCGGCATACCTGAGTGAATGAAGCATATCCGCTTCCTCGGCAGTCTTTACATAAAGCTCTCTGAACACCTGTTTAAAGGGTTGGACAAGCTTGTTGTCAAATAAATATTTCTGATAATCCGCCCAGTGTCCGCTGCTGTAAAGGGCAAATGGGTGAGCTGCTGTTGCCGTGTAGCTGTCGGCAGCCTTTGAAGATTTCCCTGCATAGTCCTTTAGCTTGTTGCCCTCAAGGAAGCCCAATTTTCCATTTACTTCAAACACCAGATTCCGGATTATCGGCAGCACCACGGGATTTGACCGCAGCATTTTTATTTCACCGACAGTAAATTCCACCCTGTCCTCCATTGCCTGCTCGAACATCAGGCGGGTGCGGCGATACTGTTCCGTAAGCCGCTTTTTGGCCTCGGTAAGGGTAAGGATATATTCGTTTTTCTTTAGCTTTGCGGGAATGGATTTCAGCTGCTTGCCCGCCTTTGTGCAGATAATTTCCGTCTTGCCGCTATCGTCCGTAAACAGCCTTACGGTAACATCATCAAGCTGCTTTTCCTCAAAAAGCTCCTTACTGTCGCTTGTGAGCTTTGTCTCCATTTTAAGGGTAAGTCTGGTAACATCTGCAAATCCCGCATTGATCGAAAGATTCTGCATGGCGATCTCCACAGCCTTTTTCTCCGAGGCAGAACGCTGTGAACCGAATTTTTTGCTTTCCTTCAAGAACTGCTGCAAATAAAGATATCTCTCGAAAAGATCGTCCTCGTCCTTTATGGGGATAAGCGCATATGCCATAAGCAGGTCTTTATTGCGTTTGTCGGCTACGGTATTTTTCGTCTCCGCAGCGTCAAGCTTGCCCATAACAGCGTCCGCATATTTTCTTGCCCGTGAATGCTTCGAGCCGTCAGAAATGTATTTTGCACAGTCGTAAATTATGTCAAACCGCTTTTCCCCAACGGTCTCATATGCGGATTTGAACCAGCCGATGTCAAATGCTCCTGCGTTCAGTTCATCGGCAGTAAGAGGCGTGTACTTTGCGATCATCGCCTTGCGGGTCTCGTCAAAGGATTCGTTCATATGCGCCATGAAATACCAGCAGGCAGAAGTAAAGCCCTCCCAGCCCAGATATTCCGCTGCAATATCCAGCCATTCGGGAGAATAAAGCGCAGCTTCGATAAGCCGCTTTTCGGTAATGTCCGTGCCCTTGATAAGCTCACGCAGGCTGTCTGCATTGTCGTCCTTATCGGGAATGCACACGCTCAGCAGGTGGCTGAGATTCGTCTTTTTGGACGTGCCCGAGGCATAGCTTGACCGTTCAAGAGTATCCTTGCCCAAAGCGCAGAGAATTGCCGCAAAATTCTTCACGCCGCTTATTCTGTTGATATGCCTTACAGCCTTTGAGTAAAGTGCATTTGAATCCCCTCGGCGCAGCTCGTAGTAAAGCACAACATTTAAAATTTTATCATAGACCTGCGCACCGAAACGCAGTCTGTCAAGCTCCTCTTCGGTGTAGTGAGATGTTTCGTCCGAGCTCTTTTCCGCAAATTCGTTTGCCAAAGTCACTGCATATCTTTGACTGTACTGCCTGTAGCCTCTTGTCATTGACCGCTGTCTGCCCTGCTCCATATAAACCGAAGCGATCATTGACAGCTTACCAAGTGCAGGGATCAGATTTACGGGAATTTCCTTATCACTGCGGACATCAAGGGAGGAATCCCCAAATATATACCAGTAAAGGGTTCTTTCGGAAATTTCTCCGTAATATGCAGCCTTCGCAAATTCGGTAACTCTGGGTGGGTTAATGCCGCGTTCGCCGGGAGTGATTATTTGTTTTGTATCATAATAGCCGAGTTTTGCACCGCATTTCTGAAGAAAAATATATTCGAGCGCCATTCTCTCTTTGCGGTTTTCCGACCGCAGACTATCGCTCCAATTAATTATCTCGTAAAGCTTTGCATGCCCGACGATATGGGCAATACTCGGTGCATATCTGTCCGGTTCTGTCCATTTTACCGGCTTTTTATCCTCATCATCGGAAACCTTTAAATACCACATCATCATTGCAAATGCAAGCCTGCGGCAGTTTTCGGCACAATTCGGGTAATCCTTCATTAATTCCGTAAGGATCGTTTTTAAATTAAACTCATATTCGGGTTTTACATACTTTTCAAATCCCCTGCCGTACGCTCCGATTATGTATTTTTCCGCCCTTTTGGCAAGTTCGTTTTCGCTGCCGCCGCTGTAGGCTGCTGCTATGATCGCTCTCATCAGCCGCTTTTCGTCTAATTTACGCTCCTGCGCCCATTTGCGCCAGTCATCCATAAAGGGAACTGTACGTTTGCCGTTTTCATCTATGGTATAAAAAGCATAGGAGGGACAGTCAATAGTATACGCAGTTCCGTTAATTACAAACTCCCGCTCTCTGTGGTCTATCATAAGCCTGTTAAGACTTTCATTATCCTCTGCCGCCTGCAAATAGGCTGCACAATCGGATTTCTTTTTAGCGGGCTTTTTAAATTTCTTGGGATAAAGCACCGACCCTATCTCGGAATCGGGAAAATATTCCATAAAAAGCTCCGCGCATTCGCGCATATAATCTCCCTCGGGAAGCACAGGCTTGTATGCGTCCTCTTCGGAAAAAAGCGGTTCGGGAGCGTCGGCATTTTCCGTCTGTCCGCCTGCAGACGGAATGCTGTCCAGCAGCACTTTTTCTTTGGTGGAATAATTTTGGACGGACATTGCAAGTCTGCGGCATTTTTCAAAAATCCCGCTCCTGTTTTCGTCTTTGGATATCTGCAATATCATGTCCAGAGCAGCAGTGCGCTTTTCCTCTTTTTTATCGCCCAGCAGTCTTAAAACAGAACCGTAAAGCGCCTCGTCGGGCTGCTTTATAAGAAGGGAAATAATATTCGCCCGTGCGTCCGCCGCCTTATATTTAAGCAGTTCTTCCATCTGAAGGCAGTCCTCGGGAGTAAGCTCGATGCACCCCACAGCAGCAAAGGCTGCTCTTCGGGGATACTCTCCCTTGTCGCACAAAGAGGCAATAAGCGTTCTGCGCTGAATATCTGTCCGAGGTTCGCAAAGAAGCAGGGGTATAATGCCGTTTCTGCCGCCCGGATCAATTTCATTTAATATCCCGCATATTTCGTCGATCTTACCGTCATCCTCAAGATAGCTTGCAATGCACGCCATTTTTTCCGCAACGCTGCTTTTTGCAAGCTTCACAGAATGCCATGGGAAAATACATGGATAAAATTCAAGTTCCTTTCCCTTGATGTTTTCCTTGATATTCCGAAGAATATCATAATATTCCTCTGCCTCTTTTTTATCCTTAAATTCGCCGCCCTCATAGGGAACCCGCTTTGCACTTTTCGGAAAACTGCCCCCATAGCGGGCAAACCCGTTTTTGGAATTTACATTATCTGTATTGCTGCTGAAATTAAGCATAAATCCGTACATATATACAGCCGCAATGTCCTTTTCCGTATAATGCTTTTTTAATACCTCTTTCGATACATCGCACATAAATGTGCCGTCCTGCAAATTCGGAATAAGATATCCCGCAGCCAGCAGCTGGTGATGAGTGCCCTTTTCGGCGATTTCCCCGATTATCCTTTTGGCATTATCCGCCTCATAAAAACACTCCGCCCACAGCGCCATGTATATTTTCATGCAGTCCTCGCTGTCAAGGTATTCTCTCCGCTTTTCCTCACTGTCAATGCAGCTGATCATAAGCTCCACTGTTTTCCCGCTTATTCTTTCAAGGTCGGAAGAGCTCTCCGTTATAAGCCCCGTCCATGTACCTACAGCCCTTTTTACCGAAGAAAACCTGATAAGATTGTTGTCCGCTATGACACCAAGCAGCAGCCTGAAAGCCTCCGCAGTGCCATGATCCGCATTTTCACAGACAGCCTGCCGCACACCCTCCTGAAGTCTTGCCGCCAGCAGCAGCTTGCCAAGAAGTTCGTGCATTTTAACGTTGCTGCTCTTTACTATCCCACAGATAAGATTATAACTTACTCCAAGTTCGCTGTCGCTTTCACCCATGATAATATCGGTTATCTTTTTTTCAAGCCTTGTATTCCCATGGTCAAGCTCATAGGCAATGGGACTGCTGTCAAAATAGTAATATGATTCAAGTCCCGAAATAAATTCCTCCGTGTCCTTTGGTACCGTTCCCGAAAGAACAGCATAAATTTCCTTGTTTATTCCATGATGCTTTTGATAGTTTTCAAGAGCATCTATTATATGCGGAAAATGCACATCATAACGGGCAGTGCGGAATGATCTTCTGTACCACCCCGATGTATACTGCCATTTAATGCAGTTATCTACTGCGTAAAAAAGATACTCCTTGACTCTGTCCGGCACATCATCACCCAAAAACCAGCCCAGCTTTTGCTTAATAAAATCCGACGGCTTTTTGATTTTTTGGGTTCTGAGTCCCTCGGCAAATTCACGGATAATATTGCTTTTCCAGTATGCCTCATCTCTTGCGTTTTTAAGATCGTCAAGAAACGCTTTCTTGTCCTCGTCAAGGTCTGCGGAGTTTTCCTTTTCGGCATTTTCCGACTTTGCCTTATCGGTAAGCCCATGCATAAGGTCCTGCACAAAATTTATCAGCTTTTCATTATCCATAATCTTTTCCTCCCGATTTATTATTCGCTCCGACTGTAACAAAATCAGGGCGTGTCCGTTTGTAATGTTCATTTTCACTTTTGATTCTGCGGTCACCATATACTGCCCGAAAGCATGGTAAGCTTGATAAATGTCACGCTGTCATTTTCCGAAAGAGAAATGCTGTCCGACAGTCCACCCGCTTCTCTTTCCCCTATAAATATGCGGAAAATCCCGTCCTCATAGGCTTGCAGCGCATTTTCCGCTGCCGTCTTTTCGTCGGCCTCGTTTTGGGAATAATTTATCCCGAAAGCAATTTTGCCAATATCGGCCATATTACTTATATCCTCATTCGTGATAGGTTCTGCACTGTCACCTTTTTTCACCCTGCTGTTGTACGCCTCCACGCAAGTGCGCACAGCCTCGGTTATAAGTTCCTCAACCGTATGGGGAACATTACGGATAAAAAAGTCCTCGCCGCTGATTTTATCCCGCTTTGCTCCTATTTGCTTAACGTTTACTTTTATGTTCATTTTACCTGTTTCTCCTTTATGATTTTTTTAATCACACTGTTTATTGGTTTGATTATAACATATTTTAATGTATATGTCAATGCAGTAAGAAAATGTCCGGATTCAGCATAGCAAAAATTTCACCGTGCCTTCGGGGATAATAAATTCCTTTGAAAAAGACTTTACTAATATTTACGGAAAACAGCTGCCAACTGTTTTTTGTACTGTTCTCTCAGTTCAAAGGGAGCGAGTATTTCCACGTTTGTGCCGAACATAAAAAGCCACGCCAGAAACGTCTGCTCCGCTCTGACATTTACCCTTACAACAAAATGCTCTCCGCCGTCGGGCACTATAAAAATGTCTTTGCCGAAGCGGTCAAAAACAATATTCACCAGGTCATTTTTAAACCGCAGCTTTACCTCCTGCAATTTGCCGCTGAACATTGAAAATGTAGAATTAATATACTCCGCAATATTGAGATCTTCGGGCTTGGGGACAATAGCTTCATCCAGTATTTCAATACCTTCCATTCTGTCTACACGAAAATTTGAAATTCCGTTATATTTTTCATAATACGCTATCAGATAATATCTTTCATCATCCCAGGACAGCGCATACGGTGAGCACACTCTCAGACCGTCCCTGTATTTTTTCTTCTTCCCTATATTATAGTCAAAATATTTAAAAGATATCTGCTTGCCCTCTGTAATTGCCCTGTGTATTGCGTCAACGTTTATGTAAATACGCTCGTTCATGGACTTGACTCTGTTTGTGATATACACCTGTCTGTGTATTTGCTTCGCCTCATGTACGCTTGCAAGCTTTTCAATTTTTTTAAGCAGTTCATTGGACTTTTTCTCTGTAAGAAATCTGGATGAGCACACAGCGTCTGCAAGCAGTTTAAGCTCGGGAAGCTCAAAATCTCTGCCTGCAATATAATATCCTGAAACCTGTCCCTTAAAATAAACAATGTCCAGACCGAAAGCCCGTAATGCCTCAATATCCTCATAAAGAGCCTTTCGCCCCGCTGTGATACCGTATAATTCAAGCTGCTTTATGATTTCCGGCATTGTTATGCAATGCTCCTCGTCCGTCATTTCCATAAAAATTTTATACAGGTATAAAATTTTCAGACGCTGATTTGTATTTTTTACATTATCGGTCATTATATCATCTCCCGGAGCAAGTATATTTTAAATAATTATACTTGCTTTTGCGCAGAATGTCAAGACGGTTTCGGAAGATTCGTTATGTACCGTACAGGGATCAATAAACATTGTATCTGTTATACTGGAAATACTGATTTGCAAGTGCGTCTGAGGGCATTGGTACAGAAACGTCCAATGGCATTACCTGATAGATACCGTCGTAAGTGCCGTCGCTGCTTCTTACTCTTACTGATACGTCCTTGCCCTTAACATGATATTTTTCCGACGCAACACCGTCTGCCTCGATCCAGCGGCCGTTTACATATACGGCATTCCATACATGGTTTATTTCCGAAGAACCGATCGTAACAGCAGGAATACCCTGAGCACGGCACATAATCGCTATGATATTGGCAAAGTCAAAGCAGACGCCTGCTTTTAATTCGTATACGCTGTATATTCCGGAATAATCACCGAAGTATTTGGCACGGGATTTACCGTGTTCTTTTACAAAATAGTCATAAGCAATATTATCTCTTACCCATTCTGTGATCTTGAAAAGCTTGTACTCATCGGACCAGCTGTCTTTAACGATTTTATCCGACAGGTCGATCCATTTCTGTGTGTCGCATCTCCATTTGCTGTTTAAGGTGCCGTCCTCAAAATCATAGAAAGGATACCATACGTTTTCAAGCGAAAGGCTGTTCTGCGGGGTCACGCTGCCGTTTTCGAGAACCTTTAAAAGATCTGCTCTTCTTTCCATGTAAGCATTTGCTGTTTTTTCGGTAATAATTTCCAGATTACAAAACAGGGTTTCATCACCGTTTACATAGAAATTAAGCTTTGCCGTTTTATTTCCCGAAAAATCCACTAATATCCTGTATAAGCCGTTTGAGCAGCTCCCTGTGTCAAGCTGAAGCGTGTTGTTATTCAGATTAAGCTTTTTGTAAATTTCACTGCTTGCGTCCAGACCCTCAACATAGACAGCTTTTACGGATTTTTTTCCTGTGTGGTCATAAACGGAAATATTCAGCTTCCTGCCGCTGACAGTACCCTTTACGCCGTAATCGGCTTCTGTGGGAAGTGAAATGTCGTCCTCGCCGAAGCCTTTTGACATAGAAGTATTGAAGCTGTAGAGATATATTTTTTCTTTGGGATCTGAAGGCTTGTATTTGCTTTTTACGGTTTTATATTGCAGGAAAGTCTCGTTTGTAATTTTTTTTACTGTGGACGGGGGATTTGCCTTGCTGCTTGCTGCCGGGCTTTTCGCACTGCTGTAACTGTACGCTTCCGCACATATTGACGGAGCGCAGGGCGTCAGGATAAAACTTGCCGAAAGAATCAAAGCTGTGAGACCGGAAATAAATTTTTTCATATAAAACAACCTTTCTTTGAAACAATTTTTTAAATATTTTTTGTAACGCTTCCCGAGGTAAAAAGGGTTAAAAGAAATTTTTCCTTACATTATCCTTTGGCGGATGACCCCGATATTTTGTTTGACCATGATATCGGTCACGGAAATGCTTCGGCGCATTTTCCCTCCGTGTTGACTGCTCCCTTGGAGCCGCTTGCACGGAGTCAAGCATTCTGTCCGGGATATTCGGTTTTCAAGATACCGCAGGTTTTGTTTCTCTCAGTGTGATTATATTGTAACATGAAGCAGGATGTCTCCGTAAAATTTACTGAGACCTTGTCTTTATATAAAGTATTTTTCAGCGCTTGACAAAAACATATAAATATGGTATACTTAACAACAAAAGCTATTTATTATACTATATTATTATGCAAATTGCAATACAGCCATTGAAATGTTTTTTACCCCGTAAAATTTACGTACACCATTTGCAGTGTTATATAATTATGACAGTAAGGGCGAAAGCCCCGAAACGAACCTTGAAAACCGAATATCCCGGACAGAATGCTTGACTCCGTGCAAGCGGCTCCAAGGGGAGCAGTCAACACGGAGGGAAAATGCGCCCAAGCATTTCCGTAACTGAAATTACGGATAACTCAGATTTCAGGGTGTGATCACCGACAGATCTTCAGATGTAAGCTAAGAAAAACTATTTTAAAACAGGAGGAATAATATTATGGGTATCGATTGGGAAACATTAACAGGCTGTGACGGAGAGGATCTGGCTGATCTTGACTGTGCTGACGACTGCTTTCTCCGAAAAGAATATAGTGACAAATCAAATGACGATTATTACGATGAATGCGATTATAACTGGGATGACGATACACTCGAAAAATTCAAGGTCAAAATTTCCGGAAATATCGTAGCCTATTTCGGTTTGGGTGATGATGATTATGTGTTTTTCTGCAACGATCATCTTATGTCCATTGAAAGCCACATCATTACGGTTGACGCTCACAGCTACCGTGATTATTATTGCGGATGCCGGGACAGCAAATATAATATCGACGGAAACGAGTTCATCGAATTTGAAAGAAACGGAACAAAATATATAAGCATCAACGGTTTCAGATGTGAGAAACCGGAAGTCAAAAACGATATGCAGAGCAAAAAACGGTATGAAGAATTGCTGTCGGAATTCGGCAAGTCATTCAAAATTGACGAATATGACTTAGAAGATTACAGCGCTGTATTCGACTCCAAAATTTCCTATGATAAAAAGATAGAGGAAGCGGACTATGATTACCTCGTAGAAAAATTTTACGAGCATACAGCAGACGACGGCAAAAAAACCGTATATTATGACGGCAATATATGTCTTGAATACACGGATAAAGACGGCAAAAAGATCCTTTTTATCGGCGGGTATGACTGTGCCGGGGATTACTTTTCAGGTTATGTTCTGGTTGAATATACCGATGAGAATGGCAAACCTGTTGTTGAAATTAACGGCAACGGGCTTTCCGAATATAATGAAAACGGCAGGCATATTGTCCGCATAAACGGCTATGAGCTTGTTACTTATGAGGAAAACGGCGAAACGGTGGGCTTTATAAACGGCGTTAAATGCGAAACCGCAATGTGATATAATGCAATTGTAGGCAAGCAAATATTATTTAAGAGGTGATAAAATGTCAGAAAAATTTACAAGGGAGCAAGCAGAAAAAATGCGCTGCAGACAAATAATTCTTGAAGAAAAGCTGATGAAGCTCAACAATATAATAAACGGACGAGGGTGCAGCTTTTACCCGTTTATCAAGGACGAAAAAGGGAAGATCACCGATGAAAAAACTGACAAGTTTATTTCGGAGCTTATAAACAGTCTTAAAAATTATCGCAGCGCTCTGGGCGAAAAAGAATTGGACGAAACTGCGGAAGAGGCTTACAGATACTTTTTGTACTATGCATGTTACGGTCTTATATGGACGGAGGGCAGACGGCGCCTGGAAGCTTGTCAGACTGTTATTTCGGAAACCTTTGCGGACATAATTGATTTTGCGGATGATCTGAGCAGCATAAAATACGGCAGTTATGATGAATTCATTGAAGCGGCATATGAGAACTTCCGTAAAGGAACGTCAAGGCTGCCGCACTTTCTTATGCGTGCCGAGGAATCCCTTCAGCTTCTGGGCTATGCCGACCCGTTTATGGCGATGCAGCCCCGGGAGGTGCTGTTGGAGCTTTGCGGGAATTATGCGGAAAAGCATAACATTTCCAACGAAGAAAACAGCCGTTATATCAGCGATATAAACGATATGTTTGACTTTGACGGTTATCCCGATCCCGGGACGGACTTCGAGGAGGACGAGGACAGCATTAACGCTATGATCGAGGAATATGCAGCCGAAGAAGAGAAAAAACAGAAGGTTGCCGACGCAATAAACGCTCTCGGCGAAGATGAAGATTACAGCGACAGCGAGCTGCTGAGGGGATTTTCGCCCGAAGAGCTTGAAGAAACTGAAAGTCGCCGTTCCGAGCTGAGCAGTGAAAATATATCGGCGTATTGGCGTAATAATATTATTTCGGATCAGAGACGTTTTTTTAACAGCTGCGATAAATTCATACGGCTATATTTCAGCATAGACCGCAAAAAAATGCTTGACGATATCACGCATATGACGGACACGTTTTTATTTGAGCATAAGCTTTCCGCATTTTCATTCGGCAAGGCTTACGGATTGGTGACATATCAGCTCGGGAAAATGCAGGATTCCGTAGAAAAGAAAATCGAAAGGGCGAAAATAATTTGCCGATAAAAAAATCTGAAAGGAGTGATTAAAAATGCTGTTTACAAGCAGGGAGAAATTTTATTCCGCTCTTTGGGAAGATTACCGAAGCTATATAAAAACCGCCGGGGTAAAAGATAAGGACACCGACAGAAGCCTGGAATCGGATATAAGCGGATGTTTTTATTATCGTTTCATAAAGCGCAAAAAGGACAGCATCGCCGAAGAAATTTCATTTTCAAGGGAGGCGCTTAAAGGATACTCGGAAAAGTCTAAGAGAGACAAATACATTCTTTTGCACGGAGCATACCTTGCTTTCAGATCGGGGAATATTACCGAGGACGAATACAAGGATATTTTTACAGGCATTATCGGAAGCAGCAAAAAGAACAGCAGGAAATATTTGCAGCTGCTGGAAAGGAACGTCGGCGATGCGAACAGTCAGCTTGAATACTTTCTTTTAAGGGGCTGCGTAAGCGATTTTTTTGACAATGAGGGCTTTAAGGCGTCGGGCGAGGGTTTTAATTCCGCAAGCCGTCACCGCAAGGAAAAACAGGGGTACAACGACATAATTGAAATGCTTTATTTTTATATGCGGGAGAAAAATATTTCCGGGGAGGTCGCCGAAAGGACTGCGAAGATAAGTGATGATTACATAGCAAAATGTTCGGCGCTTTATAATGCGGCTCTGCGGGAAAAACAGACCGAGGCTTTTATACCGTTGTATTTCGACAGTGATTCGGGAGCGGGTATTTTTATAGTGGGGCGAAGTCATTTTGAAGATGAGGACAGTGTTGCACGGGACTGTGCGGTCTGCATTATCTATTTCAGCGAGCTTTATCCCGATGACAATTGCAGCGGATGTATTTCCTCATTATTTGAGCAGATAGCCATTTTAATGAATACTGTACAGTACGACACAGTGGCAGACGCTTTCGATGACTTTTCAGCTGAGGTATCTTTACACACCTATCTTGAAAACTATACGGATATGAACCTTCATGACGGCCGTTATTTCTGCCCTGAAGGAACAGACGAAATTCTTATTCCCAGACTTGTACCCGAATACGAAAGGTTAAGAAAATCTGCTGAACCCACACCGAGAGAGCAAAAAATAATGGATATGGCAGAAACAGAGGAGGAGCGGAATATTGCAAACCTAAGGGGAAAAAATTTATTATATTTATTATAAATTTAATAGAGACTGTAAAAAAACTCAAAAGGCCTATTTTAAAAAAGGAATCCCGACAAATCGGCATTTTAATGCTGCTTTGTCGGGATATTTTTTATTTTCGGCAGATTTTTTACAACGCTTTTTTTTGAGCTTTAATACATTCCGTGAAGTTTACGGAGAGAACAGACAGCGTGATATACTTATAATCACAGGAGGGGAACGGAAGCTCCGAATGAAAATTGAATAGCCCTTTCCCGAGGGTAGGGCGGTCAAAAACAACCTCGGAGGAGAGAATGCATTCCTGCGTTCCCGCAACGGAAGTCTGCATATCCTATACTTTCGGGTGTGATCACCGACAGATCGGGTAAGCCGCAAAAAAATAAAAAGGAGGAACCGGAATTGAGAAAATACCTGGACGAAATAATGATGATGTCCGACAAGGGATATATTGACAGCTTTGACGACATAGAAAAGCTTACCGAAAGGGTAATGAACATTGACGCCCGCACTCTTACAGTCAAAGGCGGCTGCAAGCCTGACAGGATTATTTATGAGCTTATACGCCTGAATAAACTGCCAGATCTGGCTTCATATACTGTACGCATATGCGATATGCTTAATATGGCGCACGTGCAGGCGTACGCCGGCAGCACGGGTTATTCAGACCACGTCTGCGCAAAATATGCGGCAATAACGGCGGAGCTTCTTAATAAAGCTGCACACACCTCTGCCGACATAAAGCTGTTTCTTTCAATATCGGTAAAGGCTTTTGCGGATTTTATGGATGAAAAGTCCGGAAAAAAAGACCGCCAATGCAAAAGAATGTATGAAGAAATAACAGTTATGGCAAAGGAAAGCGCACAGCTTGATGTAGACGAAAAAACAACCGTTAAAGCGCTTATTGACGGAGTAAGGCCGTATATGACAGTATGGTATCCGAGAATGTGCACAGATATCTTTATTTATCACGCACAGCAATGTTGTGAGATAATCGAAAAAATTTTTGTGGACTTTATATACACAGGCTATAAAGATATGTTTGATTTCAACAAGCTTCGGGAAAATTTTACCGAACGTCAGAGAGAAGCACAGCTTGAAATTGAAAAGCTTTTTGATACTGACGGCAACAAGGATTACAAAGCCCGTGAGAGAACAGGATGAGACAACAAATTTTCCTGCCCGAAAGTACAAGCCGAAAACCGAATATTAAAACCTGAAAGGAGTTTTTATTATGGCAAATATTATAAAAGAATCTGTAAGAGGCGTTGAGCTGATACCAATTGAGGACGAACTGCTCAACAGGAGAGAAATTTTTCTTGCGGAAAGCGTAAATGCGGAAACCATGAACACCTTGCTGAAACAGCTTATGTACCTGGAAAAAAGCGACAGCACCCGGGAGATAACGCTCTACATAAACAGTCCGGGCGGAAATGTAATAAGCGGACTTGCTGTTTACGACTACATCAGGCTGATGAAGTCCCCCCTGAAAACCGTCTGCGTCGGCGATGCGTCAAGCATGGGAGCGATACTTTTCCTTGCGGGCGATAAGCGGGAAATGCTGGAACACACAAGGATCATGATACACGACCCATCCTACAGCAATTTTGACATGAGCGGCAGAAAGCCCCACGAAATACAGCAGGAGGTTGACAGCCTGAAAAAATGCAGGGAGACCCTTGCAAAGATAATTTCCGAAAAGACAGGTAAAACTCTGAAGGAAATATACAGGATAACCGCAGACGATACTTTTTTCGACTCGGACGAGGCTGTTAAATTCGGTCTTGCCACAGGAATTTACAAAGGAGAATGAATTATGAAAAATGAAAGAATACTTGCTGAAGGCATTTTTGTATCAAACGATACTGCCGCAACAGGACTTAACAATAACGACCTTATAATCGGTTCTTCGGGTTCGGGAAAAACAGGAGGCTACGTTATACCGAATCTTCAGAATATCAGCGAAAGCATTGTGGTTTCCGACACCAAGGGACAGCTGAGGAGAATGTTCAGCGACGAACTGAAAAGCAAGGGCTACAAGGTGCACTGCCTTGACCTTGTAAATCCTCTTGAATCCTGCGGATACAATCCTTTAATGGGTATCCGCCGATATGACAACGGCAAATACCGTGAACAGGACGTTCTCACGCTGGCTAACAACATAATGCCTGTGCTTGACAGGTCTGAACCCTTCTGGGAACGGGCAGCGGCGGGATATATTGCATTCCTTACAGCGTTCTGCCTGGATTTTCTTCCGCCCGAGGAACAGAATATGACGTCTGTCTGCGAGCTGAACCGCAAGTATATAAAACCCGGCGGCGACCTCTCGTTTATAAAGATGACAAGCGAGCACCCCGAATATTACTCATCAAAAGAACTTATGCAGATAAAGTCCTCCTCGGCTGCCGACAAAATGTGGGCAAGTATAAGCGAATTTGCGAACAGAGCGCTTGAGCCCTTTGATTTTGAGGAAGCACGGACTATATTTGAAAGCGCCGAAAGCTTTGACATTGCTTCACTGGGGAAAAAGAAAACCGTGCTTTTTCTGAACGTCAGCGATACCGACAGAACCTTTGATAAGCTGGTGAATATATTCTACACGCAGGCTCTGCAAACGCTCTGTTCCATTGCGGACAAAAATCCCGACGGACGTCTTAAGGTTCCCGTCCGCATAATTATGGACGACTTTGCCGCAAGCGCAAGCATACCCGACTTTGACAAGATAATATCGGTTATCCGTTCAAGAGATATTTCGGTAAGTCTTGTTCTCCAGAGCATGACCCAGCTTGAAAGCATGTACAGTCATGCAGAAGCTGTCACGATAATAAATAACTGTGATCATATCATTTACCTCGGCTGTCAGGACCTTGGGACGGCGGATTATATAGGAAACCGCATTTTTAAATCTCCCGACTCCGTGCTGTGTACACCGAGAGACAGCGTGATACTTATAACGAACGGAGAAAAGGCAAAAACCGCAAAGAAAATACGTCCCTACAGTACGCTGGAACAGCAAAAGCAGTAAAAATCAAGTAAACAAGCAGAAAGCGCTATCCCCTCTTACTGAAAATTCGGTACGAGGGGATTTTTTGGTTGTAGAAAAATAAAAACTAACACAAGCGTTTTGATGAAAGTCAGGACATTTTTTAAAATTTTGAATTTTACAAAAAATTAAAAAAATTTAGTTGGGGGAATATTTGTGAAAAATCTAACCTTGGCAGAAATTGAAAAGTTATCGAGAGACTATCTCACAACGCAGGATGTCGCTGTCGTAATGGGAATATCGTGCGTTACATTCTATAAAAATTATGAACAAATGCCGTTCCCTGTTCTGCGTATCGGACGGAACTATCGCATACCGAAAAATCTGTTTTTGATATTTATGAAAACGGGCTGCAATACCCGATAAACACGTTGAAAATCGAATTTTAAACAGGTTGCAAAATAGGGCGTAGATCGGTTTGCTGTGTTTTGCAAGCGCAGAAAAAGTATCCACTTTTTCGTTTAAGGCTGCCGCCCTAACACCCGCAGAAAGGAGAATTTTATGGGTAAAAGAAATATTGAAAAGCACATAAAATACAACGTCGAGGACTGGAAAATCGTGTCGGAAAAAGCTGCCGATTTAGATAAGCGGGTGGGTACATTTATCCGAGAAATTTCCTTTCTGGGCGTTATCAAAAATAATGATATGAAGCAATTTAATAGTTTGCTGACTTCTTTTAATCGTGTCGGCTGCAAACTCAGGCAATTTTTAAAAACTGCTAAGAGTTGACTTTTTGGTTATTTTGTGATATTATTTTTGTGTATCATTAAGATGATACGAAATAATTTATAAGGAGTGAAGTTTTATGATTTCCATAAAAATTTTTTCAGTAAACAGTAAATGTACACGAGGTGTAATTTTATAAGCAGAGCAAAATGCTCCTTTTTGCTCTGCTATGGCAGAAAGGATTTGTAATAATGGATTATAAAAAGCTTATTAAAAAACTGAAAGAAAATGAACATCTTATAAGCATGACGCCTATCGAGCGTATAGTGGAAATCGGTCATTCGGCAGGAATGAACAGCGGTTCCGCTGTTTTGGATTTGTGCTGCGGTTATGGAGAAATGCTTAAAATATGGTATGAAGCCTTTGGCATAAGTGGAATTGGTGTAGACATTTGCGGTGAATTTATTGAAGTCGGCAAAAGACGCATTGCAGAGGAAGCTGTTTCAGACATTACACTTATTGAAGCGGATATTTTTAAATGGCAGACAGACGAAAAATTTGATTATGTATGCTTGTCGGGTGAGGATTTCGGCGGCTTTCAAAGTACGATTGAATTGCTTGAAAAGTATG
>CAZGAZ010000015.1:0-52681 GCA_964523835.1 uncultured Ruminococcus sp. | reverse complement strand
CGGCCACATTGGGCTTGTAGACGATGATACGGTGGAGCTGTCGAATTTGCAGCGGCAGGTGATACACAGTGAAAAGAGTCTCGGGAAAAACAAGGCGGAGTCGGCGGCGGAATTTATCGGGAGGCTTGACCCGAATGTGAGGGTGCATATAATAGCGGATTTTCTTGATGAAGAGGGGCTGCGGAAAATTATAGGGGGATATGATTTTGTGCTGGACTGTGTGGACAGGCCTGATGTTAAGCTTATGATAAACGATGTGTGCGCAGATGTGGGAAAGCCCTTTTGCCATGGGGGGGTGCGGAATTTCGGGGGGCAGGTCATGACATGGCTGCCGGGATTTTTGAATCTCAGAGAAGTCATGGGAGAGGGGTTCGGTGCGGACAACGGAAACAAGGGGATAATCGGCATGGCCTGCGGAATTTGCGGGTCTATTCAGGCTCTCGAGGCTGTGAAATTCATCACGGGTGCGGGGAGGCTGCTGACGGGGAAAATCTTTGTGTTTGACGGGCTGAATTTGAAATTCGGTGTGTTGGGGGATGAAAAATAGGAGGCAGGAAAAAGCTCCTGCCCCGTGTTTATTATTCGCTTTCCGCTCCTGCCTTGAAGTTGTAGACAGGCTTGATAATATCGGATATATCCGCTGTATCGCCGATATTCCCTGCAATGTCGTCAATGCTCTTGTATGCCATGGGGCATTCGTCAAGAGTGCCCTTGCCGATCGATGTGGAATATATCCCCTCCATTTCCTTCTTAAAGCGGCTTACGGTAAAGCTTGCCTTTGCTTCACTGCGGCTCATGAGCCGTCCTGCTCCGTGAGGGGCGGAACAGTTCCAGTCGGGGTTGCCCTTTCCCTTGCAGATAAGGCTGCCGTCACGCATATTTATGGGGATTATCAGCTGCTCCCCCGACTGCGCAGAGACAGCTCCCTTGCGCAGGATCATATTGTCGGTGTCAATGTAGTTGTGGATAGTGGTGAACTGCTCTTCTACCGTTAATTTCAGTCCACGGACTATTTCGTCCATCATAGCCTTGCGGTTTAAGGCGGCGTACTGCTGGACTATTTTCATATCGTGGATATAATCGTCAAAGAGCTTGCCGCTTACGTATGCAAGGTGCTTGGGTATGTTTACCCGCTTGGTGCTTTCCAGCTTTTTCAGCTCTCTGCGTATCTCCTTGTCACGTCCCTGGGCTTTAAGGCTTGCAATAAGACCGGACACTTCGTCCTTTCCTGCACTGCTTAGCTGCTCATAGCCCTTTTGCTGATAGTATTTCGCTACCTCCAGCCCCAGGTGACGTGAGCCGCTGTGAATGACGATATACAGCCCTTTTTCGCCTCTGTCCGCTTCAATGAAATGGTTGCCGCCGCCCAGCGTTCCGAGGGAACGTTCTGCCTTGCGCAGGTCTATCCGGCTGGCGCAGCGCAGGGAGCAGATGTCGATATTCTGGGCGAATTTGTGGGGCTTTTCCCGCACGGCAAAGCCCGAGGGTATTCTGCTGTAGATGAGCTTGTCAAGCTGCATAAGCTCGATATTTCTCTCCTTTATCCTTACCGTTTCCATGCCGCAGCCGATATCAACGCCGACTAAATTCGGCACTATCTTATCGGTTATGGTCATGGTGGTGCCGATAACGCAGCCCATTCCTGCGTGAACGTCGGGCATCATTCTGATCTTTTCCCCGATCGTGAATTCCTGGCTGCAAAGCTCGATTATCTGAGAGATCGAAGCCTCGTCGATAATGTCCGTGAACACCTTTGCGGTGTTGTACTTTCCGTTTAGTTCTATCATAAAATTATCCTTTCTCAAAATAAAAAACGCCCCCGACTGTCGGGAGCGCACGTAAATGCTTATGTATTTTCCAAAATGCAGTCGTCACCTGCGGCGATCGTCACCTGCGGCGATCGTCACCTGCGGTGACGGCTGCAATTACCCGTCAGAAGGCTTTCTGCGGCGGAAATACTTCTCCGAAAAGTCTGTTTATGCGTATTCGGTTTTTGCTCTCGTTTATTCGTTTTATCATGGTCATCTTTTCCGCCTCCTTTGTATTTTCGGTTAAATGCTTATTCAGTGAGCTTTGCTTAATGGTTATTATTGCACATCTTGATTTTTTTGTCAAGGGATTTGGGGAATGTTTACAGATTGTTTACATTTGAATGAGCGAGGTGAACCGCCGCAGATGTGACGGGTGCGGCGGTTCACAAGGCGAATTATCGGCAGAACTTTTTCACTATACAAGAGAGGATGTAATGAAATACAGGATCGCTCCGCCTGCAATTGTAATTATCGTGAGCAAAATATAATTTGCCCCGAACTGCGCTGCCCTTTCGGCGTTTGCCTTTGCAGCAACGGTTGAGGATGTGACCTCGGGAGATCCGTTTACGATCCTTACATCGGCTGTGAAATCGTTTCTTATCATTGCGCCGTAACCGTTCTGCGAATCCACAAAGCCCTCTACTTTGTACCCTCTCTCATCGTCACCCTTAACGGATATCAATTCCTCGGGAAACTGCGCTGAGGCAGGACTTTTAAGCTGCCTGCATATTGCAGGCTTTACAACATTCATAATTTCTTCTTTGGTCATAATATCATTCTCCTTTTTTATTTTTCACGCCCGCAGCTGCGGCGTTGCCGGAACGGGCATTTAAAGCAACGGTTACAATCAAACATACCGCATCGGCTACGCACAGATACGCATATTTTTTTGCAGTATTTGAATGATTATATGCAGATAATTTATAATTCACCGCTGCTGCTGAACTGTTCTTGGCTCTTTCAAGATACTCTATTTTTTCATCTGAACCGATACTGTAGAAATCTGCCATGTTTCTTGCCGATTCAGCAGACCTGAGCGCCGCCTCTGCTGCATCATATGCTGCATTTGCCGCATTATTACTGGTAACGTAACCCAGTGCAAACGCTGCCGCTCCGATAATAAATAAAACGGTCAATATTGTTAATGCGGTTTTTTTGCCCTTTGAGGGGGCAGCTTTGACATCTTGCCCGGTATGTACAGCACAGCCGCAGCCTGTGCAGAAGGTTTGAGTATCATCTATTTCAGTTCCGCACTTTTCACAATACATCAACATTCACCTCCATTAAAACCCCGGCAGCAACATGTACAGTCCGAAGCAAATCGCCATAGTTATTACCGACACCTTAATGCATGTCTTACCCGCTGCAGGTTTGCCTGTGGACTGAAAAACGATTCCTATTATCAGTCCAACAAGGGGAAAAAGCACGGACAGTGCTATAAGTCCTCCCGAAGCAGGGTTGTCGGATGTTCCGTTTAATACATTGGAATTTTTGCCCGTTGCAACTCCGCAGTGAACGCATATCACCGCTTCATCGTGAATTTCTTTGCCGCAGTTTCTGCAATACATTTTTTCACTCCTCCTATTTGGTATACTTTTCCATGCCGTATCCCGTGCCCTCATTGCCGCCTTCAACTCCCACAAGCTCGTCTAATTTCCGCAAGAACTCCATAGACGTTAAGGCGCATTCCTCGCAGAGAATGTCCTCGCTGTGTTCGCCGTTCATATTGAGCCATACTTTGTACAATGGGGCGGTTTTTCCGCAGTTTTCGCATTCTCCTTTTACCTGGCAGGCTGTGAGCAAGGCTGCCGTCAGTACCGCTAAAATTATAAGCCCGATTTTTTTCATGCAAACATCACCTCCTGCTATTCCTTATAATCAAACACCAAATCAACCGTGTCATCATCAAAAATGAGCGAACAACTCATTACGTTTATGTTGTCATCACTGATAATAGCAATCATTCCCAGGGAATAATCCATGGTTGTGGCAAAATATATCCTTTTACCGTCCTTGTGTTCATACTGCTCCCAGGAAAAAATGCTTGAACTCCCGCTGATGCTCATATAACACAGGTTATCCGTAAACTCGATCTCGGCGGTTTTGCCGTTACCGCTGCATTCCCATTTCCCGAGAACAGGCTCGGATGGCTGGTTCACAACAAGCTCTGATGTTTTTGAAGATGAATTTCCCTTGCTGTCCACGGCGGTGTATGTAATGGTGTACTTGCCCATTCCGTTCAACTCACGGTCAAAGGTCATATTCACAGGTACATCGCCGTCCACATTGTCATATGCGGAAACCCCCGACATAAACTGAGATGTATCCACATCTGCTCCCTGTCCGCACCTTACAGTATAAAAAATCTGCACTCCCGAGATCTCAGGCGGTTCGCTGTCAAACAAGCTGCACCCCGTAAAAACCGCCGCCGACAATACCGTCATGGACAATGCCGTCAATAAAATTCTCCTTTTTCCTTTCATAAACTCTCTCCTTTACATTTTTTCGGGAATATTTCCCGTTTACATAACCATTATATCACAATGGGTAGACAGTATCTGTCAATGGAAAATATTTTTCCGAAAATTTTTTGAATTTTCCGTAAACACCGATTTCCCGCTGCTTTTCAAAAAATACCGTTAAATTTTTCCAATGAACTTATTAAATTATATCAGATTTTTATTGACTGTTTTTTTGAACGTTTTGTTAAATATGGGATCATCAGAAAATCTGCATTCATAATAGTAACGTGCACAGAAAAAAGCAAACAAAAATATGCCTGTAAAATATTAATATTATTTCCTTGAAATCCGAACCGAAATATGGTAAAATAAAATTCACATTAAAATTAAGAAAAGTCTGATAATGCTGCGGCGATAAATTTTTTTGAATTTTCTATTGACTCTTCCGTTGGGGAATAGTGTATAATAGACTTAAAATAATGGAAAGGAAGAGGTAATTTGAATAATTTAGTAAAAATCAGAGAAGTATCCGTCAGGTATAATGTATCTGCACGCACCCTGCGCTATTATGAGGATATGGGCTTGATAGAAAGCAAAAGAAGCGATGAATATGCTTACAGACTGTATGACGAGGCTGCAATAAAACGCTTGGAGCAGATTCTGATCTTACGCAGGCTCAATATCAGTATCAAGGACATTAAGCGTATATTCGATACGGCAGGTTCGGAAGCCGTTCTGGATGTGCTTGAAAAAAAGGTCGAAAATATAGACGAGGAAGTTTCACTTTTGCATGAACTCAAAATGCTCGTCCTGGAATTTATTGAGCAGATAAAAAGGCTGGACTTTGAAAAGGAAGCGGATATAAAGCTATTGTACGAAAAAGTCAGTGACATTGAAGCACAAATTGCAAATGCGGATCACAACGGCAATCCGGCTGTGGCTGAACGTTTTTTTGAAGTTACCGAAAAGCTGAAAGATAAAGTGCCCGAAATAACTATCGTTCGTATTCCGAAATTCAGAGCGGTAACATCGGGGGCAATGTCATATGACGATATCTTTGGGAAATTTCAGCTCTGGCAGGAGGCGCACAATGATCTTTTTCTGCCTGTTATTTTTGACGCTCCGGATTTCCTGTGTGAAAACAATGGCAGTCTTGAATGGATATGGCGCATTAAGGATGAAATTACAGAGGCTGACATATCTCCCTATGAAATTATCGAGCACCCGGGCGGACTGTATGCGGCTGCGGTAAGTATAGACGGTGATGACGAAAGCGGTGATAAGGTTATGCAAAAAATTAAAAAATGGATAGAAAAAACAAATTTTGTTATTGACGGCAGCCGTGCAGCATCGGTTCACACGATATATGCGGATGATGAGATAAAGAAAGGTCTCGGATATCATCAACTGAATTTTTATGCGTCTATAAAACTAAAAAATAATATATAAAAAGGATTGAAAATAAATATGAAATATTGGATAGAACGCTGGTCGGAGCTTAGAAAAAAAGAATTGATATCTTATCCGGACAATTTTCCCGTACATGACGTGTATGAAGCAATATGCACGCAGGAGGAACTGAAAAACGGCTTTAAGGAATTGCATGAAATTTTTATGCATTGTTATGAGGATATACTGAACGATCCTGCCGATATGCTGCTGCCTGCTTATGATATGAATGAGTACGGATATTTTTCAAAGGAAGCAAGAATGTCCCGTGAGGAATCCTATAAATATGCAAAGGTTTTTTATGTATTGGGATATTCGGGTGAACTGAAGTCAAACGGTGAATTATGTATAAAAGCAGACAGATTGAAAGAGCAATGCAAGGCTATGAAAATTACAAATATCGGTGCGTTTCTGAGCAGGCTCGGAAATTACGGAATTGCAGCAGAGGGGCTTGTAAACGGCAAAATAAAAAGCAATACAGATATAACTGTTTCATATCCCGATAATAAGAATGTGACAGCGGCACTGCACATTATGGCTGTAAAATCAAATAATACAGGCAGGTTTAAAGATTTTTGCAGGCTTAATTACAGATTGTTTGAAGGCGATTGGGATACGGTAGAATACGGCGGCGGTGTTGAAGCTGTTTCCGATCTTTTTCATTCAAAGCAGGACAGAGAAACGGCTCGATCAATACATGATGAGCTGATAAAACGAGGTTACTGTTATAATTATCAGGATTGGAATGAGGGGCCTCAGATCAGGTATTATAAAAAAGAGAGCGACCGAAACAGAAATGCAAATGCCGATTTCTGGCTGGCCTGCATGGATACCGAATTCAGGTTTTATTTTCGGATAAAAAATATGGACAGGGTTATTGAGTACATTAAAAAGTGCCCCGAAAATGTTATAAGGAATTTTACGGTCAGCGATAATGGGTGCGCTAACAGAATTTCCGGAGCCTGCCATTCGGGAATATCTTACGAGCTTAACGGCAAAATAATATGGAGATGCGGCTGCTGCAACCCGAATTTTCAGGTAACTCCGAATATACAGGATTATTTATATTATATTGACGCTGCGGAAATGTCGTGTAATAAAAAGAAGTAGGTTCTCAAAACAATCGGTCGGATACTGCAAAAAAACTCACAGTATCAAAAAAACTCACAGTATATTTATTTTTTGTGCTTGTTGTAAAATATTAATATTATTGCCTTGAATTTTTATCAGGAATATGGTAAAATAAAATCACAAAAAAATCCCCCGAAACGGGACCGAAAAAAGGAAAAGATCATGGCAGTAATTATAAGAAATATAACAGCGCCCGTAGGCGTTTCAAATGAGGAAATAATTGAAAAGGCACTGAAAAAGGCGGGGCTTAGCCGCAGGGACGTTGCCCGTGCGGGCATTCACAAAAGCTCGTTGGACGCACGGAAAAGAGATAATATCCACACGGTAAATTCGGTGCGGGCGGAGCTTTGCAGTCCCGAAAAAGAAAGGCAGCTTTGTAAAAAACAATCCGGCGGACGGGATTTTATCACCCTTGACGATACTCCCCGTTTTGAAATAACTCCCGCTCCCTCGGAAATTATCGGGAAAACCGCTGTGGCGGGATTCGGCCCGGCGGGAATGTTTGCTGCGCTGGCGCTGGCGGAAGCAGGGGCAAGGCCTGTGGTTTTTGAGCGGGGCGGCGATATTGACAGCAGGGCGGAGGCTGTGGAAAAATTTCTCGGGGGCGGAGAATTTTCTCCCGTTTCAAATGTTCAGTTCGGGGAGGGGGGCGCAGGGACATTTTCCGACGGCAAGCTTACAACAAGGATAAAAGACCCTCTCTGCCGCTATGTTTCGGAGCGGTTTTACGAATTCGGTGCGCCCGATGAAATACTGTTTTCCGCTCACCCTCATATTGGCACGGACAGGCTGCGGGAGGTGGTCCGCCGTTTGCGTGAGCGAATAATTATGCTTGGGGGAGAGGTGCGGTTCGGCTCAAGGGTTGAGGATATTATTGTAAGAAACGGGTCGGTGGCGGGCGTTGTTGTAAACGGTGAGAAAATTCCCGTAAACTCCCTTATTCTTGCCGTTGGTCACAGCGCAAGGGACACCTTTGAAATGCTCCTTAAAAACAGCGTGGCTCTGGAGACAAAGCCCTTTGCGGTGGGTGCGAGGATAGAGCATTTGCAAAAGAATGTGGACAGGAGCTTATACGGAGAGTTTGCGGACAGGGCGGGGACTTTGCTGCCTGTGGGGGAATATCAGCAAAGCTATACTTCCGGGGGCAGGGGGGTATACACCTTTTGTATGTGCCCCGGGGGGACGGTCATTCCCTCTCAGAGCGAGGCGGAAACTATAGTTACCAACGGCATGAGCGTTTATGCAAGGGACGGAGTGAACGCCAATGCGGCGTTGGTGGCGGCAGTATCTCCTGCTGATTTCGGCAGCCGTCCGCTGGACGGGGTAGCCTTTGCAAGGGAGATCGAACGGCGTGCGTTTGAGGCGGCGGGGAGAAGCTATGCCGCTCCCGGGTGCACGATGGGGGCGTTCCTTAAAAAAGAGAAATTGCCAAAGTCATTTTCCTTTGAAAAAGGGGGCGTTATCCCCACTTATTCGAGAGGGGTAACGCCCTGCGATCTTGATGAGATTCTCCCCTCCTTTGTGACGGAAAAAATGCGTGAGGGACTGCGTGTTTTTGCCCGCAGAATGGAATGCTTCGGCGATAGTAATGCCGTGCTCACCGCTCCCGAAACAAGGACGTCCTCTCCTGTGAAAATTCCCCGCAGTGAGGATATGTGCAGCGTGAGCCTTAAAGGGCTGTATCCCTGCGGCGAGGGGGCAGGCTATGCGGGCGGGATAATGTCCGCCGCTGTGGACGGAATACGCACTGCGAATAAATTAATAATTAATAAATAATAATTAATAATGCACGGTTTTGGGCGTACGGAATTTTGTTTCCTGTAGATTTAATAATTCGCACTTTTTGGGGGACGGATCTTAGTGTCCAAAAATTTCCGCCATTTCCTCCGGCGTGTTTTTACCCCATGGATAGGACCTTTTATTATAACATTTCCTGCGGATAAAATACTGCGCTGCCGCCCCTGCAAGGATAAGCCCCACGCCGCAGATAAAGCAGAGCAGAGGCTCTCCCGAAAGCTGAACGGGGATCTGTGCGGGAAATGCAATATACCCCAAAGCCCATGCTATTGCCAGAGCCGTACTGCATGACGAAACGATGCAGCCGTACTTGCCGCAAAACAGCAGCCCCATATTGACCGTACCGATACAAAGAATAAGCGCAATCATAATACTTTCCTCCCCTGCATATGTTATATCGCTCATACCCGCAAGCGCTGCGATATACAGTGCGGCGAACTGTACGGCATACATAACAAACACTGCAAGCAATGTTACTCCAGAATAAAATTTCCCGTAAATATATTTTCTCATTTTGCTTGTCATCACCGCACGGCAGTGACCGCTCAGGTCTGCATTTCCGATCATAGAGGGCACACCCAGCCCCATAAACGTCATGCTGAGCCGTATCAGCCACTTGTTCGGATCGGTCGGAGCTGCACGATCTGTAAATATCATCACCACATTAAGGAACACGGCGCAGATCAATCCCGAGATCAATATCTTATGCCTTCCGCCTAAAACGGTAATTCTCCACGCTCTTTTAAAATCACCCATTCCGCTCTCCCCCTTTTTTCAGTTCATATCCACAAGCTGCTTTGTAAATCTGGAGTATTCTTTCCTGTAAAGGCATTTGAGCACAAAGCAGTCTATAAGGGCGATAACAGCGCTTGCTGCCTCGCAGGCAAGAGCGGATAATAACACCACTGTTATCGGGTTTTGGATGTCTTTGATATTGCCCAGTACCTCGCTCGCCATATCCTGGCTGCCTATCACTACCACGATCATTATAATCATTCCCACAATATATCCCCCTACGTTCATTTTCATAAGCGTAACGCTCCAGGCAAACATAACAGTCATAACAACTCCCATACTGAGAATAAACACCGACATATTCACTGTAGACGGGGAAACTGCCGCTGCAATGCAGCCGATAATCCCCCACAGAAAATTTGCAGCAGTCGCCGCTATGAAAATACATATGGGCTGGTAATAAATATCCGCCGTCCTGCGAATGGGAGCAAACGCAAGTCCGCCCCTTTGAGCAATGGTCATGGAGGGCTGGGTCAGAAATATAAAGCCCTCGAACATAAAAAACGCAGGATAGAAGCTGGCACTTCCCACATCGCCCTCCCACAGGGAAAAGACAACCGCAAGCACGCTGATAACAATGCAGATGATTCCGCAGATAATGTTCAGTTTTGATCTTTTGCCGTAGGGTATGAGCTTCACGCAGGTTATAAGTTCTTTTATCATATAAAACACTCCCTTAAATATCTCCTTTATAATTTTCCGCCATTTTCCTGTAAAAGCTGTTGTAGGGCTTTTTGTAAAGCAGCCGCAAAACTGCGAAGCAAAGCAGACAGACAATACCCGCTCCTGCTATGAATATGACCGCCCACAAGAATATCCTGTCATAGCCTATCCCCGTAAGCTCTGCAAAATCATATGTGTCATCAGCCAAAATATTTTCTAAGGCAACAGTACAGACCAGCCAGTCGATAAATATAAATACGGGTTTGAGCTTAGGCATACAAACCGAGCTGCACATAAGAGCTTCCGACATTACAATGAGTATCATAGCGTTCACCGCATTCTGCCCCGCCATAGGCAGAAAGGCGGAGGCTATGCCCCCTGATGCGGCAAAGAACACTATACCCGCAGCAGATGTCACAAAGGTCATCAAGGGGAAGAATTTCACGGTCATCATTTTGCGCATGGGTGCGCTGTCCGTCAGCTTCAGGTAGTTGCAGGTGATAAGCGGCTGCCACAGGAACATCCCTCCCAAGCTGATTATAAGGCCGCTGAAACCGTTCAGCCAACCGCTGAATTTTAAGGTAAAGAAGAAATACACTATTCCAATCACAATGAAAATTATGCCTGAAACCTTTGATACTTTTGCCTGGGTGCCGTATTTCACAAGCTTCAAGCACCTGATTATCCCGTTCATATTACAAACTCCCTTTTACCGTTTCATCCGAATTACGGCCGCCGCATACCTGACGGCAACCGCAGGCTCTTTTTACGGCTGCCCCGCAGGTGATTATCCCTGCGACTGTTCCAAAAATAATTGCAAGAGTTATGCACATTGCAGCTCCGCTCCCGTCAAGAACAAACTCCGAAAACAGCATATTCAGTCCTGCCGATATTGCCAGCCATAAATAAACCAGTATCGTCATTGCCATAATGTTGTCTAAAAACCTTACGATAACCGTTGCTATTACCGAAATAAAGTACATATATGCCGCCGTATACACAGCCCAGAGGATAAGCGCCGAAGCCTGGTGCTGCCCCGTAAGCCCTGCCGCAGCCGCCGACAAAGCCGCTGTGATAATGCAGAAAACTGTTTTGCGTATCTCGTCAAATACAAAGGCATTTTTAAGTATCCATTCCATTTCGGGGGCAGTGCGCAGAAGTATCAGCCGCTTTGGGGATTTTCCCGCATACTGCATTGTGGACACCCATTCGCTTATCAGCTCCAAAAGCACCGATATTGCGGGAATGCCGTAAAGGGCAAGGAAATTCTGAAGTATTAAAAATTCCTGTAATTCCTTGTCTCCCGAATTTCTGATAAGCAGCGATATGATAATACTTCCCGCAGCGAGGATAAGCATAACTATCAGCGGAAAACCTATGTATTTTTTCACGCCCCTTTTGGGGTAAAATATCCCGATACAGTCGGGGGCTTTTGTTTTGCCCATTTTAATGCGCCCTCTCTTTCAAAAATCATATTTATTTTACAATTGGCTATGGGTGGCGGGTGGAGGCTTTGCCCTACATATTCGCTTTCATAACGGCAACGCTTATCTGATGTAAGCCCGAGGCTTCGGTGCTTATGTCCATTCCCGCAAGCTTGTCGAGATTTTCCGCAAGGCATATTCCCTCAAAGCCGTATTTGCTCTGACTGAAGGTGAGCATAAATTTCTTTGCCTTTTCTGCGTCTGCGGGCTCGCCTTTTACGGAAATATATTTCTCTTTAAGGTCCTCCACAAAGCCCTGCTCTACGATCTTTCCCTTTGCCACAACTACCGCATAATCGGTGACATTTTCCATATCGCTTATGTTGTGGGTGGAAAATACCACGCTGCGGTTTCCGCCCGCCTCCGAAAGATATTCCCTTATCATATCGCAGAGATTGTCACGCATTACGGGGTCTAAGGGAGAGGCGGGTTCGTCCATCATAAGCACGGCAGTGTCACGGCGTGCAAAGACAGAGGCAAGCATAAGCCGCATTTTATTTCCGTCGGAAAGCTCGGAGACTTTTTTGTCCTTTGTCTGCGCAGATTTTAGGGAAAGCTCGGTGCATATGCGGTCGAATTTTTCCGGGTCAAAGCTTTCAAAAAGCAGGGAACAGACCTCGCTTACCTGGTTTATTTTCCAGTGGGGCATAAAGAAGCTGGTGGAGGCGGTGTAGCCTATCTTTTCACGCACATCTCCCTCGTCGGCATTCCCGAATTTCCCGAAATAATTTACCTCGCCCTTAAAGTCAAGATTAACGCCCGCCATAATGTCCAGCAGGGTAGTTTTTCCTGCGCCGTTCTCGCCGATAAGTGCGGTGGCAAAGCCCTTGGGAATGTTGAACTCGGGCACGCTAAGCTCAAAGCCTTTATATTTTTTAACAATGTTTTTCATCTCGATAATGTTTTCCATAATAAATTCTCCTTGTTTAATTTTTTCTGTTTTTGAGGTTTAACCGCTTACTCTTCGCCCTTTAGCCGCAGCAGCGTGTCAAGGGTATTTCTCAGCTCCTCATCGGACATTCCCGCAATTTCCGCTGCGGCAATGGCTTCAAGCAGCAGCTCCTCGGTCTTGCGCAAATGCTGTTCACGGAGCATCTGGGTGTCACGGGCGTTTACGTAATATCCCTTGCCCTGAACGGCGGTAACAAGTCCCTCCGCCTCCAGCTCCTCATATGCCTTGAGAGTGGTTATAACACTGATCTTCAGATCCTTTGCAAGACCTCTTATACTGGGCAGGAACTCGCCGTTTTCCATTTTTCCCGCAAGAATATCATCTCTGAACTGAGCGGCGATCTGCTTGTAGATCGGTTCGCCCGAATTCTGCATTATTTTCAATCAATCACTTCCCTTTTGCCGCCTGTTCCGGTTTGCTTTTTTCTGCTCTCCAGAACAAAACAGACCAATAAAATTATAAATGCCGCAAGCTCTGCGCCAAAGGAGATACCTAACCACAGCGACCTGTACAAAAGTAAGCTAATGCTTGTCAGAATGACCGTAATGCCGCAGATAATCATTTCGGCAATATAAGCTTTTCTCTTTTTTTCGTTCATATATCCCGCCGCCCTTTCAATGTTTTCCGCAGAATATTTTCCCGGAATTTTTTGTGTGTTTATGTCAACTGTTTATCTGTTATATATACAGTATAAACTGTTTATATACAGTTGTCAAGGGGGTATTGGCAGTTTTGTATATATGCACAATAAATTTATGTATCATCTTGGTGCGTTTGTAATATTTTAACAAAATCAATATAAAAATGCACATAAAAACAAAGTCAACTGTATATACACCTTTGAAGCGTATATACAGTTGACCGTAACGGTATATGGGAAATTGGCATTAACAGTGTATGCTGTGCACAGCTGTTTTATTCATAATAATTAACACAGTTATTATGGAAGCACTGATTAATTCGCTTTTAAAAATTTTCTCATTTTAAAAATGGCTATGTATGGCGGTATTTTCTCCGCCTGCGGCGGAGAAAATACCTTAAATCAGTACTTCCTTATTTTTCCTTTGACTTAAAGCAAAGCCCCGCCAGCAGACCGAAGAAGATCGCCGCAGTTATCCCCGCAGCAGCAGCCCCCAGACCGCCCGTGAGAACGCCCACAAGCCCCTTGGTGTCCACCGCTTCACGCACGCCCTCCGCAAGCAGATTGCCGAAGCCCGTCAGCGGCACGGAAGCCCCCGCACCGGCTAAATCGATCAGCGGGCGGTATAAACCGAAAGCCCCCAGCACGACCCCCGCAACCACATAAATTACCAGTATCCTTGCAGGGGTAAGCTTTGTATAGCTTATGAGTACCTGCCCCACAGCGCACAGTGCGCCGCCTATCAAAAACGCCCATAAATAAGTCATTATTATTTCCTCCGTTTCACAAGGCAGGGTGTATAAAATAATTTCCTGCCATTAAACATCTAGCCTCCAGCCCTCTAACCTCTAGCCACTAATATGCACCGCATGGGAAATGCCTGGAATGCTCTCCCCCTGCTGGGACATGGTGGGGCTCATAAGCGCACCCGTGGCGCAGAAGAGCACGTTTTTATATTCGCCCTTTTTAATGCGGTCAAGAAAATGTCCGCAGAGAACAGAGGCGCTGCACCCGCAGCCTGAGCCGCCTCCGTGAACGTCCTGCTTGGAAAAATCAAACATCATAGTGCCGCAGTCCTTGTATCGGGACGAAATGTCAATGCCGTCCTTGGATAACAGCTCGATAAGAAGCGTGCCGCCCACTCGCCCTAAATCTCCCGTTAAAATAAGGTCGAAATCATCGGGAGAAAGTCCCCTGTCGGCAAGGTGAGTTTTTATCACATATGCCGCAGCGGGCGCCATTGCCGCTCCCATGTTGTTGGCGTCGGTAACGCCCATGTCAACTATCTTGCCAATGGTTGCAGCCTGTATATGAGGTCCTTCCAGTCCCCCCGGCTGTATAACGCACGCTCCAGAGGCAGTGCACGTCCACTGGGCGGTGGGAGTTCTCACGCCGCCGTAGGAAAGGGGAAATCTGAACTGCCTTTCCGCCGAGCAAAAGTGGGACGAGGTGCACGCCACTATATTTCCTCCCAGTCCCGAATCTGTCACCAGTGCCGACATCAGCAGCGTTTCCGACATAGTGGAGCACGCTCCGTAAACACAAAGCAGCGGTATATCCAGCTCCCGCAGTCCGTAGGACGTAGTGGTGCACTGGTTCAAAAGGTCGCCCGCAAAAAGCATATCGATATCTTCCTTGCGGAGACTGCCCTTTTCCAGCGCCTTCATCACCGTCAGCCGCAGCAGCTCGCCCTCCGCTTTTTCCCAGGTGGACTGCCCGAAATAGTTGTCCTCATAAACCTGGTCGAAATCCTTGCCCAAAGGACCTTCTCCCTCCTTTGAGCCCACAATTGCAGCATAGCTGTGAATGGTAGGGGGATTGTCCATAACAAATGTATTCCGTGAAATTTTCTTAGCCATAAATTCACTCCTATAAAAAGGCATTTGCAAAGCATATCTAAAATGCCTTAAATATTTCTATGGCTAATTATTTCACATTGAGGTTTAAGTTATTCGGATTTTTTAATGGAAATTTTTTTAAAATTCAAAAATTATCTCCCCGGGCAGTTGTCGGGGAGATAACATTCAATATATTTTTTGGGGCGGATTTTTTATGCCGCACGCTCACACAGTTACAGTCACGCTTTCCTTTCCGCCGCTCTCCCCCGCTTCGATCTTGGTCTCTATGCCGTTGATCTTAACGCTGGGGTCGTCCAGGTCTATAACAAGGCATTTCCTGCCCTGTATCACGGTGGTGCGCACCTTGTCGGTGGCGTCGCTGCCTATGTTCACGGTAATTTCCGAAGCCGCAAGGGTGGTCTTGTTCTCCACTAAATTCGAGGCGGTAAGGGCGGCGTCCCCCACTGCGGATTCATATACCGACTCCAGCGCCTCCAGCTTTTCGCTGCTTATCCCCGCAATAGAAAGTATCGTCCGCATTCTGCCGCAGTCGATAACGGGGGGCTCGGTCTCGTTCTTGTTCTGGTCGATAATATCCTTAATGCTGTCGTTGATACTGGTGATAACGGTATAATCCAGTTCCTCACGGCACACGTTTGCTACCACCGCTCTGAACCGCTCCTTTTCGCCGTCGGGAGTAAAGTCGAACTTGCACTCAAGCACGTCCTCCACAATGGAAAGGTTGGGCTTTTTGGGGGAACGGGTATAATACATAACGCTGTTCACATCGGGGGAACGGTCGCTGAAAACGGGATAGAAAAATCCGTCCTGGGGCGCTCTGGCAATTATCATTTCGGTGTTGGATTTTTTGGCAATGCTGCCACGGTCGCTGTCAAAGAAAAGCCCGTCGTCCCCTGTGTTTACGGGACAAATGGCGGTCACGACAAAGTTGTAGTCACCGGTGCTTTCGTCCATGGCGGTACCGTTTTTATCTTTAACAAGAATGCTGTATGTACAGTTCCCCGCAATTACCGCATAAGCAGTGCCGTAGTCGGTGTTCTCCACTATGCGGTTAATGAATGCGGTATTCGCCGCTTCGTCCTCAAGGTGATTTTTCACGGCAGTGTACAGGGTATGCTGCGCCCCGCCCTCCTCATAGGATTCGTTGGGAAAAGCGTATTCCGTCAGATTTTTCCCCAGACTGCCGCTGAGGGTCTTTTTAAGGGTCTCCATGACCACAGCCCCCTCGTCCTCGGGCAAAAGGGGATAGCTTTTTGTTTCGGAGTATTTCACATTCTTCTCGGCGTCCACATAGGCGTAGAGAATGTTTCCCAAGGTAAAGAATCCGCAGCCCTCGTTAAAGCTGCGCTTTATCTCCGCAATTTCCTTTTTGTTCATTTTGGTTTCTTCCTTTCCTTTTAGATGTTAGAGGTAAGAGGTTAGAATCGAAAGCGCCTGTAATGCTCTTTATATGTAAATCAGTCCACATATTGACAGCCCACAGCGCAAAGCCGCCACGGGGAATTTTCATACTTTTGGTACAAAACAAATTCCATTATATTAATGCCTGCGGTAAGCCCCTGCCAGCCATCGTCAAAGGTTTTGGAATACTCTGCACGGAAAACCTTTACATCATAATATCCCCTGCGCTCCTTAATAGATGTGGAAACTCCTATATATTCATATTCACGGAGCTTTATACTGTCAATAAAATCACCGCTGCCAAAAGAATTATATTTATCCGGCAGTTCAAGCACACCCTCCCACAAGACCGCTTCGCCGTAAAGATTGCCATTGTCCCAGTACTCAAAATATTTTTCCAAAGTCTGTTCTGCGGTAAGGTCATCAGGCACAGCTGTGTTATTGTAATTATAGACGCTCATTATTACGGAAAACAATTCCCAAATCAAATTCACCGCCAATATCACCGCAGCAAATATCCCTATTCTTTTCAAAGCCTTCGGAATTTTCACAGCTTGTTTTCACCTCCGTATTCAATCAGCCGGTCTGAATAAAGTCCGCCTACTGCTCTGCGGAATCCTCGGGGCTTATTCCAAGGCTGTCAAGCCAAAGCTCCATATCCATAAGGCAGAAAGAGCCGCATGTATCCACCCGTGCAATGACCTCTGAGGTCGTTTCGTCAAAATATGTTTCTATGGGCAGGAGCATATTTATGTCCTCAAAATACATAAATACATTTAGCCGCCGTATTCCCTTAAATTCGTCGTTTACTTCGGCATATGTCCCAAGGGTATTTTTCTTTGCCTCCTCGGTGATCTTAAATCGCAGCTCCACTCCGTCGACTTCTCCCTCACAGTTTATCTCAGCCAATCCCCCCACACGGGCGCTGTTATAAGAGGAAAATGAATATCCGCTCTCGGTCACCCATACCGCAGACGCTCCCTTTTCCGCAGAAACTTTAAGGGAAAGCGAATACAAGTCGGAATACGGGCTGTTGTACATAACTAAAGCCGAGCTGTTGGCGGAAACAGTCGTCCAAGGATATCTCGGGGAGTGTTCCGGGTGGTCTGCGTGCTTGCAGTTTCCCGCACTTCAGGTTCGGTCTCCGCTCCTTGCACCAGAACAGGGAAAAATGTTTCGTTTTTGAAGCGGAAGGATATCCGTGGCACTCCGATACCCATAACGGCATAAATGTTATCGTCATTATTGTCATCATAATCGGAGCAAATGTACAGAGAGTTTATTTGATTCACAACATACGCCTGATAAATAAAACAGAACCGCTGCTCTACGGAAGATTTTCCTCCGACTGTCACCGAATAGCCGGATTCGGGTTTCTCATCGGCTGACAGATAAAGCTCCGCCCCCGTCATATAATCGTGTTTGCTGTTTTCATCATATTCGGGATTTGAGTCATGGGCATAACCCATATAAAGTCCGCCGCCCCGGCTGTTGTCAAGCACGATATCCTCATTGCCGCTGTTGGTGAAGATAAAATCGGCAATTACCATTACACGGTCTAAATCATCTGAATATACCGTACTTGAATAGCTTTTTCCCGTTTTACTATCATATCTCCTGATATCGGAAACACGCATTGTAACGGTAAGCTTATCCTTCTTCATTGTAAAGACCCTGTCCTCATATCCGCTTTCGCAGGACGCCGTAAATTCGGTAACTTCGCTTTTCTCTCCTGTGGCAGCAGCGATAACAATGATGAATACTGCCAAAAATGCCAGCGAAAAAACCACGATCGGATTTATCTTCCAATACTTGAATTTTACGCTTATATTGTCCAGCTTTTCCTTTACAATACAGCCCACATCCGCCAGCTTATCCCGTATTTTTTCCGCTAAGGTCTGATCCTCGTCATTCATGATCTTTCGTCTCCTTCCGATCCTCTTACCTATCAAAACCGCAGACTGACACGATCTTGCCTCTTTATTCTCTTGCCTCTGCATACATACAGCACTTTGCCTTGCCTGCATATTTAGCGTCGTAAAGAGCGCTGTCGCTGTTGTGAAGAAGCCTTTCCGCATCATGGGAGCCGCCCCGCTTTATCACGGCATAGGCAATGCCTGCGCTGGCGGTTATCACGGAAAATTCCTCCTTGGACGAATACTCCTTCTTGAATTCGGCAAGAAGCTCCTCACCCGCTTTCATAAGCTCATCTTCGGTGCGCTTGCCCGTAATGACAATAAGGAATTCGTCGCCTCCGAGACGTGCAATATAATCATCGGGGAACTGCTTTTGCAGTATATCCGCAGCAATGACCAGAGCCTCGTCGCCCTTTTGATGCCCGAAGCTGTCGTTTACCTTTTTGAAATTGTCCAGGTCAACCGTAATAAGGGAAAGCTGCTGCTTTTTGCAAACGCCCCGCAGGTAACTGAAAAGACTGCGCCTGTTGTGAAGTCCCGTCAAAAAGTCGGTGTTGGCGCTTTTAAGAGTGGTCTGCTCGTAAATACGTTCTATGGTAACATCACGGAAGAAATTAAGCTTGCCTATCTGCTCCCCGAAAATGTCTATTATCGGCTGCTCACTGAATATAAGTATCTTATTCTGACCGCCCACGTCCACGCTTATATCATAGGAATCACTAAGGGTTTTCGACTTCCAGTCCTCGAAATTTATTCCCACTATCTTCCCGGGGAAATATTTGCGGAATTCCTTGTTGGCGCTCAGCACCCTGTCGTTTGAATTTTCTATAACGACCCCGTAAGGAATGCTTTCAAGAATGACCTCCAGCTCACTGTTTATGTTACCCAGGTCTGTAACGTCATGGGCAATGCCGCAGGTGCCGAAGATCTCTCCGTCAGCGTCGATAAGAGGGGATTTGTAGGTCTTGAACATACGCATACCGCCCTTTGTCTTTACCTTTTCATCAAAAAGCACGGTCTTGCGGGCGTCCATAACTATTTCCTCGGATTCAAGGCAAACATAGTCCCCCTGCTCGTATTCCTCCTTGGGAATATCCCATATGTAGTAGTGACCCTTTTTGTATATCTGCTCCTTGGTCTTTTCCACAGCCTTGCAGAAGCCGTCGTTCACCTTTAAATGAGAGCCTTTGACATCCTTGAACCATACCAGATCGGGAATGCTGTCAATGGCGGTCTCAAAGCAGGTTATGAGCCGCCTGCTGTCCGCACGGCTGTTCATAAAATCAATAAGGCAGCGGCAGTAGACCTCAGTCAGGTCCTTGTCCGCCTTTGTGCCCGTCATTACCCAGATATTATCCGCAGACTTTGCCTCGGGCGGTATATTATCGGCCTTTACAGCCGCAATAACAACGCTCGGCTTGTTTTCTTCAAATGCACTGCCGATATCAACTGCCTTTCCCGTCATATCGAAAATAACAACGCTGTCCGGAGAAAAGCTGCCGTGATTTTCGGGGAATTTGCCGCAGGTATGCACATCAAGAACACAGTCCTCCGGGAGGCTCACAGCCGCAAAGCTTTTTTCAATTGCCTTGCTTTTGCTTACGATCAATATAGAAAGCTTATTCAGGAACAATCCCTACACCACCTTAAAAACCTTACGGGAAACAGTATTATCCGCTCCCGTTTTAAAAGCTTATATGTAATATTATATACCATTTTACGCCTGATGTCAAGGCATAATCAATAATTAAAAAATTAATAATTTTCGTACCTGTTGACTTAAGACTGAAGGCATAGAGAAGTTTTCAAGGAAACATTGTAAGACTGAAACAGCAAGCTAATATTATTAAATTGACGATATTTAAATGTTCTTATCCGGTGACAAGGGCTTTTTCTTTTCAGTTGACTTTTTAAATAGGATTTGATATAATATTGGGATAGAGTGATAAATTGGATGATCTGAAGAAATCCGAATATATAATGGTGATTACTTATGAATACAATAAACTCAATAATACTTTTGACTGTCAGTACTGAAAAATGGGCAAAATTCATTATACTGTTTACGATCCTCCGGTGCGCAGTAATGCCGATAATTAAGAAACTTACAAAAAACAGTTCGAAGAAATGGCTGATAAGGATATGTGCAGGTATGCTGCCGCTTATACTGTGCATAGTCTATGTGTTGATGAATATACATCCTTTGACTTATAATGATTTCATATTAAGCAGAGGTATACTTTGTCTGACGCTTTTAATGCAGTCGATTACTATGTTTATTCCGGACAGCAAAAAAGATAAGAAGATCCAAATCTCAAATGTCATAAAAGGTGTAACGACAGGCGGCGGAACAGCTGCATTTTTCTTGGGACTCATAATGTTATCGCAGGATAATTATGTTGCTGATTATTCAGAGCTTGGATGGGCTGATTCCTTTTCTCATATGATAGACACTATGTCTGAAAGCTATGCCAGCAGGAATTATAAGAATATCGACTTTGAAGGTCTTAAAACCCGGTTTGTTCCTATGGTCGAAGAAGCAGAAAAAAGCAATGATAAAAAAGCATTTGCAAAGGTGCTTCTTGAATATCAGTATGAGTTTCATGATTCGCATATATGGTTTGCGAAAAACGATCATATATTAAATCAGGCTGAGAATGAACTTGTCGGAAACGATTATGGGATAAGTATGTATAAGATCAGCAGCGGCGACACTATAGCAATCATGGTCGGGAAAGATTCACCGGCTGAAAAGGAAGGTATACATAACGGCACTGTCATAAAGAAATGGAACGGCGTTGATGTTGACGAGGCAATGAAGGATGTAAGATGTCTTGACTATTGGTACCAATTTGAAGTATTGGAAAATGAGGAGTTGATGAGACCTATTTTTCTTGCAGGGCAAGGCGGTGAAACAGTTGAAGTGACTTTTATTGCTGAGGACGGCAGCTTAAAGGCCGCAAAGCTTGATTCTATGGGAAGTTATAAATCAAGAGAGTCGGAGGTACTCAGCCGTTTTTACAGTTATAACAGGCTGTCGGATGAGAATTTTTCCTATAAAATGCTTAATAACGATGTCGGTTATCTTCGCATAACAAAGGAAAGCTATAAAAGTGAAGCTGCCGATATCGTAACAAATATTATAGGAAAATACAGAGAGGTTTATGATGATACGGACAGGAAGCTTCGGGAACTTTCGGATAACGGTATGAAATATCTTATTATTGACCTCAGGAATAATCACGGAGGATATGAGCAGATAGCAGATGCTGTAGCGTCGTTATTTGCTGACAGAAAGCTGACAAACATATGCGGAGTTGAAAGAAACGGAAAAATTATACCGATCACGAAATTTCACACTTTCGACGAGGGAATATGGAAAGATCTGCCTGTTGCGGTACTGGTAAATGATGCTGCTGTCAGCTCGGGTGACGTTCTTACTCATCTTTTGTCACAGTGTCCGAATGTTACGGTAATGGGCATCACTTCATCATCAAATTCTCTCCAGAGTGTAGGCGGACACTGTTATCTTTCGGATGATGTGTTTGAAATATACTATCCCCTGATAAATTCTCTTGATGAAAATAATGAGATCCTTGAAGTAACCGCAGACCGTCAGGCAAAAGTCAGCTTTGATCTGAGGATACCTGTAGATTATGATGCAGCTATGATGATATTCAGTGATTCCGAAGAGGACTATGAGCTTGATTATGCTGTTGACTATTTATATGGCCAAGAGCAATAGAAGATATTTTTTATCGCAATGATAGATTTGTCAGGCAGGCTTAAAACGTTGGGTACTGTTCTGCGCACAAAATCCAATGCTTTATCAGCCAAGCCTCAAAGCTTGTTTCCGACGCCTTGCTTCTGCTTACGATCAATATATTTAACCTATTCGGGAACAATCCCTGCAGCACCTTAATAACATTACGGGAAACAGCATTATCCGCTCCCGTTCATACAAAAGCTTATATGTAACATTGTATACCATTCTACGCTTAATATCAAGGCATAATCAAATTAATAATTTTCATATCTGTTGACTTACGGCAGGGAAAATGATATAATGAAATAACGGAAATTACAGAAAAAAAAGCGGTCCCGGGCGCTGTGCCGTTCACCCGTATCTTTGAACATAAGGGAGTGCGAAAAATGATACACACATACATATTCGGAAAAAACTCATCCCGCAGGGACTTTAAAAGAATATGCAAAATGATAGAGAAGAACTGCCCGGAATACGCTTTGTCAGAGGGGGAGAGCATTGAGGGGAAAACCGAGACCGTCCGCCTGACAAAGAGAGAAACAGAGATACGTGCTGAGTTTGAAAGGGATAACGGTACCGTGACCGTTTGTTCGGAAGAACCTTTGCCGAAGCTCGATAAACTTAGCAAACGGTGGGAAACCAAGGGCTACAGCATAATACGGAAGATACTTTCGTTCACGGACATTCTTGCAGGCAGTCCCGCCCGTGTAAAATTCATTCTCCTGCCCCTGCTGCTTTTTTCGGCAGCCTTTTTGGGCGGCTTTGCAAGGAGCGATGATGTATGCGAGGGCGTAAATGCAGGACTGTCGGGTATACTTACGGCATTAAAAGAGCTTCTGATGAACTGGGCTTTCTTCAGCTGGTCGCTGCTTATCCCCACAGGAGCGGCGCTCAGGGCGCTTGCAAACAGGCAGGAAAAGCCAACGGAAAACAAAAACAAACGTGAGCTGTCGGGAGAGAAGCTCAAGGGGCTTCCCAAAAAGCTGCGGGAATTTATAAAGCGTGAGGCGGATTTTATGATGCTGCTGGGACTTGCCGCCCTGCCTGTGCTCGGTGCGGGCTGCGCTTCCTATCATTTAAGCGTTTACAAGCGGTTTTGCTATGAAGCGGAGATCATAAAGTCCAACCCCTTGTATGCTCCCCTTGCAGTTTTCATGGCAGCGCTGCCGTACCTTATCATCGGGGAGACCGTTTTTTCGGGAATGGGAAAAAAGAAAAAGCGTCCGTCCGCCAAGGCTGCCGCACTTCTGGGGCTTTGCTCGGTAATGGCTGTCCTTACGGTCACAGTCAAATTCTCCGACCTATACACGGGATTTGATAATATCCGCTACGAAGCCGAATACGAACTGTATTCCAATGCGATAAAAATATACAACGAAGCAATGACAGAGCATATCCCGACAGAATACGCCGACGAATTCAACGATATTGCAGAATATGCCCTTGCCAACAATTACTTTGACTGGACAGAATGCCCGGATGAAAGTATGGAAAAGCAGTGGGAGAAAATTTTTCTTGAGGGCAGGGCTGATTATCGGGTAAGAGCCGAAGGAAACAGTATCGTTTTCAGCATTCGGGAAACGGAGTACAAGACCTCACCGAGGCCGGGAGGGAATGAAACGAATGAAAATTAAAAAGCTGATACTTGCCGCAGTGAAGCTGATAATTATTGCAGTGCTTTTTATAGGGGGGCTGTGGGCGGAGGCGGAAATAGAATATTTAACTTTTGAATCGGGGCTGCTTTTTGTTTTTAAGGAAAAGCCTCTCGATTATCTCGTCAACGGACCTCAAATAACCCCTCAGACAATGCAGTACAGATGCGGCGCTGTATACGAGGTAACCGAAAAGGCATACGAATATTCCGAGTATGCAGCCCGCGGAATGGTCGTTCCGTTGGGAGTCGAGCAGCTTCGGGAGCAGGGAAATGAGAACGGAAAAATACCCGTTAAAGTGACCTACAGTTTAGGAAAAAAGCCCATGTGGACAGGGGGGAATTTTACCGACCCTGCACAGTTTCTTGCCTCGGAGTATGCGGCCGGCAATAATTTAACGGAGGAAAATATTGTTTCATACAATGAGTTTCACTATGCAAACGGCAATATGCTGCGTTTTATATTCCTCAAAGATGAAGCGGCAGACGGTGTGACCCGTCTAATAACAGTGGATAAGCAGTGGAATGACCGGGAAATAAAAATTTACGGAAAGAACTTTGAATTTGACGGGAATTTTTCCTTGCAGCCCGAGGATTACAACAATGACGGCTATCCCGATTTTCTTGTCAAAGCCTCCGCACCCGACAAAAAAGGCTGCCTTTATGCCCTGCATTGTGCAGGCGACTATCCCTATCCGGACTATATTTATATTTGCGGCGAGACCTCCGATGCGCCGAAGCTTGACAGGATAGACCGTGAAAATTTCTTTCTTTTTACCCTTGACGAATACGGCTTTCCGAAGCCGCAGATATTTAACGACGCCGAACCTCTCGTTTATGTTGACAGCCCTCCCTATTTTTATGATACGGATAACTTTGAAAATAACGGCTGGGTCTTCACTTCATCATATGAAAACGGCGTTATCACTCTCAAAGGATCGGCAGCCGCAATGTACAGGGCACAAAAAAACACCCATGCGGACATTGCCTTGAAAAAGCTTGACGGGCTTGTGTGGCGGAATGCCCATATGCCTGTAAGCAGTATTGATCTCACAGCGGATAATTCTCACAGAAGCAGCATCATGACCGTCCGGAAAGAGCTGCCTCCCGGTATCTACAGGATAGACGTCACTATAAACGGCAAAACGACCTTTACCGAGTTTTATGTATATTGACTGTAAAAATCAAAATCAGATCAGAATGTTAATAATTCCCTTGACAAGGCTGTATTTGCGTGGTAAAATATATTTAAATTAATGTATAAATTTTCCGGTATTTTGGGCAATAGACTTCGGGTACTGAGTCATAAATTTGTGCTTACGATTAACGACTTCATTTAAAGGGGGGTGTGAGAAATGATCCATACATACGTATTCAAGGAAAATTCGTCTGACAGGGATTTCAAGACCATTTGCAAAAAGATCGAAAAGGACTGCCCGGAATATGCTCTGGCGAAGCAAGAGAGCTATGAGGGCAGGATCGAAAGCGTTATTTGGAAAAAGGGAAAAATGTCGATTTTTGCAGAACTGGAAAAGGATCACGGAGCTGTGACCGTTTGCTCGGATGAGCCTTTGCCGAAGCTCGACAAGCTGAGCAAACTGTGGAAAAAAGGAAACTACGGGATAATACGGAAGCTGCGCAGGATCACGGATATTAAGACAGTCTCCGGTATCAAATTTAAATTCATTTTCCTGCCCCTGCTGCTTCTTGCGGCCGCCTTTCTGGGCAGCGCCGTAAACAGCGGCACGGTTTCTTTTGATATGTTTATGGGGCATATCGGCACCGCACTTGCCGATCTGCTGCTCAACTGGATATTTTTAGGTCAGACCTGTCTTATTCCCATAGGCGCAGTTCTTGCGGCGGCGGCAAACAGACCTGAAAATCCCGCCTGTCCTGAGGAAGAAGCTCCGTCTCAAAAAGGGATAAGGGGAAGGCTGCGGGAGCTTATAAAACATGAGGCTGATTTTATAATATTGCTGGCGTCTGCCGCCCTGCCTGCACTGAATGTATGCTATGCAGGCGTTCGGTCAGCGCTTTTTGAACGTCTGGAGCTGCTGGCTCATAACATAAGCCGCTTCCCTGCTTATGCGCCTCTGGCTCTGTTCATATGCGCACTGCCCTACCTCGTTATAGAAAGCTTTGTTTCTTCGGGAATGACAAAAAGAATGAAAGCTCCCTCAGTCAAGTCCCAAATACTTCTTGGATTCTGCTCGCTGCTGGCGGCAGTGACGGCCGCATTCAGCTGCTCCGACCTTTGCACAGGGCTTTACAATATGAACTATGACGCAAATTATGCACGTAACTGTAATGCGGAAAGAATATATACCGAAGCAAGCAGGGAGCTTATTGCGGCAAAATACGCCGATGAACTGAATGAAATTGCGGAATATGCCCTTGCAAACAGTTACTATAACTGGACAGAATGCCCCGATGAACGGCTGGAAAAGCAGTGGGAGGAGATCTTCCTTGAGGGCAGAGCCGATTATGAGATAACTGCCGATGAGAACGGAATCGTTTTTGAAATCCTGGGGAAAAAATACAAGCTCACACCGGGCGCAGGAATGGAGGAATACAAATGAACGACATTGAAAAAATGATGATAGTAATTGCGGCAGTGCTGATATTGACCGGAATAATAAACACCTTTTATAACGCAGACTATTCCGGCACAGGAACTAACCGTCACGATTATGCTCTTACCGACAGCGTGACGGCTTACAAAGGCTCGCCCGACGGCCTGCAAAGCGAATACGGGGCTTTTTGCGAAATTATCGAAAAGGAATATGAATATTCCTCGGAATATGACCGAGGATATATAATCAAAACCGAGATACTCGATAATGACGGAGGGGGCAGGATACCTCTCAAAGTCACCTACAGCCTGGGCGAGGATATGTATTCGGAATATGGAGGATACCGCCCGCATTCGGACAGCTTTAAAATAATCAGGGGAACATATGAAAACGGAGAGCTTACAGCGCAGGTAAAGGTCAGCGATTCGACGGAAAGACGGGGCGGGACGGTACAGGCAGACGTTTCCGTAAAAGTGCTGGACGGGCTTGTCTGGCGGGATACCGATGTTATCATAGGCGACGAGGGACAGCTCAACTGGGACAATTCCGTTACCATAGCCTTGGAAAAGCTTCAGCTCAATAAAGTATACAAAGTGGAGGTAACAATAGACGGTAAAATAACGGCTGCCGAATTTACCGTTATAGAATAAGAATGCCCGCATATTTAAAGCGCCTGGAAATACCTGCTTTCCGCAGTCAGAGGCAGCGCAGATTAAAATTAGATTAAAATGTTAATAATTCCCTTGACATCGGCAGATCATTATGGTAAAATAAGTAAATAACTAATTTTTTGATATTTTTTATCGGAAAGGACAAAATTTTGAAAGTTATAGGGAATCCCCTAAGTTTCAATTTATTTTTGGTGTACAAAATTTATTAAAGGAGCTCAAAAGTATGAAATTCAACGGACTTACAGAAGAACAGGTCAAAAAAAGCCGTGAGGAACACGGCTCCAACACACTGACCCAGATACCCCCCGACCCCTTATGGAAAAAGATCTTGGAAGGCTTCGGCGACCCTATGATCATCATTCTGCTGGTGGCGCTGGTGGTGCAGGTCATTCTCTGCTTTATGGGGCAGGCGGAATGGTACGAGCCTGTGGGCATTCTCATTGCCATTATGATAGCCAACGGCGTGGCGGCTGTCAGCGAGAACAAGCAGGAGGGCAAGGCCTCCGCCCTTAAAGCCGAGGAGGAGGCAAAGGAGACCGCCAAGGTAATAAGAAACGGGGCGCTTTCGGAAATTCATGTAAGCGAAGTCGTTGTGGGGGACATTGTATTTTTGCAGGCGGGAGACAAGCTCCCTGCGGACGGCGAGCTGGTTGACGGCGACATCAAGGTCGACCAGGCAGCGCTCAACGGCGAGACCGAGGAAGCGACAAAAATCCCCGCAAATGGAGAGAGCTATGATATCAAAGACCTGCTCAACAAGCACTATGCCTACAGAGGCACGGTTGTCTGCGGCGGCGAGGGCTATATGGAGGTCAAGGTAGTCGGAGACAAGACCCTTTTCGGCGAGCTTGCCCTGGAGGTGCAGGAGGAAACAAGAGAAACTCCCCTGCAGGTAAAGCTTGCAAAGCTTGCAAAGCAAATATCCACATTCGGCTATGTGGGCGCTATCTGCATTGTTGTGGGCGTTCTGGCAAGGCATTTTATCACGGGAGCTATACCCGAAAATGCATATGGCTGGATAGAGCTGATAATCAATGCCGTAACCGTGGCTGTTACCATTATAGTATGCGCAGTGCCCGAGGGACTGCCTATGCTTACATCCATTCTGCTGTCCTTCCAGAGTCTGCGTATGGCAAAGGATAACGTGCTTGTGCGGAAGATAAACGGCCTTGAAACAGCGGGAAGCCTGAGCATTTTATTCAGCGACAAAACGGGAACTATCACCGAGGGCAAGCTTTCCGTGGTGGAAATGGCAACAGGAGCGGCTAAGACTTATTCCAAGCTGTCGGAAATCCCCGAAAATATGTCTGCGGACATTATCTGCGGTATCGGCGTTAACAACAGCGCCTCTGCTGCGGCAGACGGCAGCGTTATCGGCGGCAACAGCACCGACCGTGCCCTTATGGCATATCTTGTAAGCGAAAATGCAGCGGCAAAAATCTCCAAGGAGGGAGTCAAGGCTTTCAATTCCTTTGATTCCAATAAGAAAAGCTCCTCGGTTATTATCGAAAAGGGCGGCAAAACCTGCGCATTCGTAAAGGGCGCACCCGAGAAGATAATCGAAAGATGTGTCTCTTATATGGACGAAAAGGGCAATGTGAAGCCTTTTGAAAGCAAGAAAGAGATAAACGACTATATTGACGCACAGGCAGAGCGCTCCATGCGTTTGCTGGCTGTGGCCAAGGGTGCGGACGACGACGACAAGCTCACTCTGCTGTGTGTTCTGAGCATTCGTGACAATGTCCGCAAGGAGGCTGTTACCGCTATCAGCGAGGTGCAGAATGCGGGCATACAGGTAGTTATGGTAACGGGCGACCGCAAGGAGACCGCCTGCGCCATTGCAAAAGAAGCAGGACTGCTCACCAATGACAGTGACGTTGCCCTTACAAGCGGCGAAATGGGCGCCATGACAGACGAAGAGCTTAAAGAAGTGCTTCCCCGCCTGCGTGTGGTATCCCGTGCGCTGCCTACCGATAAGAGCCGCCTTGTGCGCCTGGCGCAGGAGCTTAACCTTGTAGTGGGTATGACGGGCGACGGCGTAAACGACTCTCCTGCACTGAAAAAAGCCGACGTGGGCTTTGCCATGGGCAGCGGCACGGAAGTCGCAAAGGAAGCGGGCGACATTACAATTCTGGACGACAATTTCTCCTCCATTGAAAAGGCTATACTCTACGGCAGAACAATGTTCAAGAGCATCCGCAAGTTCCTTATCTTCCAGCTGACGGTAAACGTGGCTGCGGTAATGACCTGCTTTATAGGGCCTCTGCTTGGCGTTGACGAGGTGCTGACGGTAATCCAGCTGCTGCTTGTAAATCTTGCCATGGATACTCTTGCGGCTATTGCATTCGGCAGCGAGCCTGCACTTCAGGAATATATGAAGGACAAGCCCATACCCCGTTCGGAAAGCATTGTTACAAAATCCATGATGACCCAGATACTCATAAGCGCACTTTATATCACGGTGCTTTGCCTCGGAACGCTCTTTATTCCCGCTCTCCGTGAAATGCACGGCATTCAGCTTCCGACCGATTGGAAAGAACTTCTCAAGGATCATGTACCCTATATTGAGGAAAATCTCACCTACCTTAAATCCGCAGTATTCGCCACCTTTATGATGGCAATAACCTTCAACGGCTTCAACGCCCGCACCTCTCATATGAACCCCTTTGAGGGACTGGGCAGGAACAGGAATTTCCTTATAGTAATGGGTTCTATCCTTATTCTTCAGTTTGTGTTCGTTACCTTCGGCGGCGATGTGCTGAGCGTAACTGCGCTGTCGGGTTCTTCCTGGGTATTCTGCATTATAGCGGCATTCCTGGTTATCCCCATTGATATGATAAGAAAAGCGGTAACAAAGATGTTTGCGGGAGAAAAGTAAAAATTCCGGGGAAATTTCCCGATAAAAGAAAATTTCCCCGAAAAAGAATCGGCGAACAATATTTGTGAACACCGCCGAGAACATTATTAATTATTAATTAACCTTGAAAGGGGCATGATTTTAAAATGAGCGTAAATCTGCAAAAGGGTCAGAAGGTTGACCTTACAAAGGGCAATGCAGGACTTAGCCGTGTAATGGTAGGTCTCGGCTGGGACGAGGCAAAGCCTGCAATGAGCCAGTCTAAAGGGCTTTTCGGAGGACTTTTCGGCGGCGGCGGACAGCAGAATCAGGACATTGACTGCGACGCTATAGCGTTCCTGCTGGATTCAAACGGCAAGATAGCCTCAAAAAACGACGTGGTATTCTTCAATAACTTAAAGCACCCCAGCGGCTGCGTTATACATCAGGGCGACAACCTCACAGGCGCAGGAGACGGCGACGACGAGCAGATACTTGTGGACCTTGCCCGTCTGCCCGCTCAGTATGACAGGGTGGTAATGCTGGTAAGCATTTACAAGGCAACCGAAAAGGGTCAGCATTTCGGCATGATAGAAAACGCCTTTATCCGTCTTGTGGACGCATCGAACGGCAAGGAGCTCTGCAAATACAATCTTTCGGAGAACTACAGCGGCATGACCGCCATGGTATTCGGCGAAATTTACCGCAGAAACGGCGAATGGAAGTTCAACGCCATAGGACAGCCCTTACAGATATGGGGCGTTGCGCAGCTGGCGGAAAAATACGGGCTGCCCTTGTCCAACTGGAGATAATAAGAGGCAAGAGGCAAGAAGCAAGAGGCAAGAGAAGCGAATTATCAGGTTCGCTGCTCTTGCCTTTTTAATATTTGCGGCGGTTAAAACAGTTAAAGCTTACCCCTCCGCCGAAATAAGAATTGCAGGGGCGGGATAGTCTGCGCATTCGGGGAACAGACCGTTATCCCTTGCCTTTACGATCATACGCATAGGCAGCCCCGTGCCGCAAAGCATATACTGCTGCCATGGGGGAACGGACTTCAGATGAGAGGGCAGCTTTACGGGGTCTTTCATCAGCTGCATAAAATCGCCATGGAATTTTTCCGTAAGCTCCACGGTGAAATGCCGTGACAGATCGTACATTTCCCACCGCTCCTTGTCGGTCATTACGGGAACGGCGCATACGGTCTTGCCCTCCTGCTTTTCGATATAACGGCTTTTGAGCAGGATATCGAAATTCTCAAAGCAGCCCGCATTTATCACAGGCAGCTCATCCTCCCTGCCAAGATGTATGGCGTAGAGCATTTGCGCTATCTCCATATCGGTCATTGGGTGCTTCATCTTATTGCGGCTTCCATAGAGACTTCCAAGCTGCGTACTTCCGAGAAGCGTGTTAAATTCACAAAGGTGGAGAGTCTCTTTTTTGCCCCCGTTCAGACTGACAACACAGCTTGAATGACACTCACCGCTGATATTGTATTTCCCCTGGTAACGGGGAGAGCCGAAATCATAGCCTGCGGGGTAGTGGCTTCCCATTGCAAGCCATTTTCCGCCGTTGGGGCGGTCGGGGTATTCCTCAAAGGGCATTGCTCCGCCCGCAGCCTCGTCACGGACTTCTATAACAGCTCTCTGCACAGTCCTGACCGCAAAAAAACTGTCCAGCTTTGTTTGTGCAGACAGCGTCTGCCTCTTGTAATAATCCATGCCGTGAAGCCACTTAAAGCCCTCCGACATTATCTGCCAGACGTCCTTGTAAATCCTTTGGGCGGTCTCCTCCTCAAGGGCACATCCTGCTGTCCTGTCCCTGTCGGTGTAGATGATAAAATCGGTGTAGACCTTATCCCCCGTCCGCTTCATAAGCTCGCCCCTTAAAAGCCTGTCCGCTATCGGCTCAATATAAGCCGTGGGAATGCCTATAGCCTTTGAAAGCTCCGTTACCGTCACAGGCTTTGCATAAGCCATTATCAGCAGATTCATGACAATATTATCATTTTCAATAAGGCTGAACGGCTCGTTATTAACGCCATGCCTGCCGGCAGATGATAAAAAAAGCATATCCGGCTCATAGCTGTTTTTAGAAAATTTCTCCATAGCAAACTCCTTTTCCATACGCTTTCTTCCCGAATTCAGGCGGCTTTTGACCGTGTTTTCGGGCACGCCCAGAGCGGCGGCAATGTCCGCAACCTTTTCCCCATGCATATAATGGCGCACCATTACCTCACGGTAAAGCCTGGAAAGATATGCAAGACACCGCCTTATCTCCTCGGCTTCCTCGGTCTTTTCAATATCCTCGTAAACCTCGCCCCGTGCGGGAATCTCCGCCGCCACGTCAAAGGACACCGTGGGCTTGTTGTATTTGCGCCGCAGGAGATCGTAATATTTGCGATTAAGCACCGCCGTCAGCCATGCCCCGGGATTTTCTATCCTGCCCTTTTTCATGGCGGTAAGAGCGGCAAGCAGAGTATCCTGCGCCAGGTCCTGTGCGTCGGCATAATCGGAGCACTTGCACATTGCCGCATTTAAAAGGAAGTCGGCGTATTCCGTAATATCTGTTTTATTCATCGGGAGGTACCTCGTTTTTGAAAGCCTTCACTTATAAAGTCGCAGGAAAAGTCAAAGGGTTTGCTGTAAATTGCAAAATTTTTGCTGCAAAAAATTTTGCCGCAGAAAATCAATACCCAATATATCCCATGTCACATGTTACACGTCGCACGGTCACTGGTCGATCGCCGACCGCATAGCCTTTATCAGCTTGATAAGGGTCTTTTTTTCGTCCTCGGAAAGGTCAGACAGTATGTCCAGCAAGCGCTGCTTTTCGGGAGACAGATCGCCCCTTGAAAGTCCCCTTTTGCTGTTCGTCAGCCCAGCAATGTAATCGAGGCTCACATTGTAGTATTTCGCCAGCAGTATCGCCCGTTCAAAGGATATCTCGCTTGTCCCCTTTTCGTAAACGGCGTAATACTGATAGGGCGTGCCCAGATACTCCGCCACCTCACGCTGAGTCTTGTCGCTGTCCTCCCGCAGGTCTCTTATTCTTGGATAGTATGCCATGATATATCTTTCCTCCTTGAGGTTATTTTTGCAAGTCTTTTTTTATAATATAACATATTTCTTTATTTTCTCTTGACAAACCAAATCTATATATGTTATAATATATACACTGACCAAGAAAAATATTGGGCTAAATAATATTCCGCACAGGAATACACCCGCACAGCTTCAAAAAATTTCCGAAAGCCCTTGACATTCACCGAAAAATATGATATACTGTTAACATTAAACGAAAGGCAGGTGAATGTTATGACAAATATAAACGTTCGCATAGGGAATATCATTCATCTGCGCTTCAGGCTTTAGGCGGCAAAGGCTTATAAACGTATATGATGAAATTCGGGTATTCCTATGCGGGAATACCATTTTTATTTTTACCGCCTGAAGGAGCTTAGTTATGAAAAACGAAAAAAGTTCATCGGTGAAACTTGTTTCACCACTCTCTAATGTAATGTATATGCTGAAAATCCTGTGGCACGGAAGCCCCGGGTATGTTCTTTACACATTCATCAAGGAATTTGTCGAAAATGTGTTCTGGACGGTCTTTTCCGTTTACCTGACGGAATGGATATACGAGGCCATTGAAAACGAAACTCCTTTCGGGGTGCTTGCCTCCTTTGTGGGGGCAATGTGTATCGGGCACGTATGCATTCATATAAGCTCAGCCATACATCAGCTTTGCGAAAAGCAGTTTCTGCCTGAAATGTACCGTGATTTTTACAAACGTGTTATCCGCAAATCCATTTCAATGGAGTATACCGAATTTGAAAAGCCCGATTTTTACGACAAATACACCCGTGCATTAAACGAGTGCCAGTGGCGTGGAAACAATATCCTTTACTATTCCGCATATTTTGTGGCTGCCATTGCCTCTGTTGCAGCAGCAACGGTGATTGTTGCAGACGTTGACCCTGTGCTGCTGGTGTTTATCGTCCCCATGGTCGCAGTCTCCATGTTTTTCGGCAAGAAAGAGGGGGACATCTATTATGCGCTTGATTTTTCCAATACCCGTGACGGGCGCATAGGCGGCTATGCAAAGCGTGTTTTCTATGAAAAGAAATATGCGGCGGAGCTGCGTATCTTCAATATAGGAAAGCTGCTTCTCGCCCGCCACGAAAAGGCATATGATGAAATGGAGGAAAGGGCATGGAAAATGCGCAGAAAGCTCTGCATTATAGAGCCTGTCAAATGGGTGTTTTACCACATCTTATCCACCACACTGCCCTATATTTACATAGCCTTTGTTTTGGGCAGCGGCAGCGCACCGACCGCCGCTTATATTGCCATGATACCTGCCCTGAGCACACTTTCATGGCGCACCTCGGACGCTGTCGAGCTCATAGTTGCCCTTATCAAGGAAAGCTCATTCGTCGCAAATCTCCGTGAATTTCTGTCCTATGAACCGAAAACCGACAGCTCGGAGCTTGTAAAGGCAGAAAAGCTGACCGATATCAAAATCGAAAATATGAGCTTTACATACGAGGGAGCAGAAAAAGCTACCCTGCATGACGTGAACATTTCCATACACAAAGGTGAAAAAATCGCCATTGTCGGTCACAACGGCGCAGGCAAAACCACCTTTGTAAAGCTCCTTATGGGTCTGTACAAAGCCACAGAGGGCGAAATTTCCATAAGCGGGGTCAATATAAACAGCTATGAACCAAGCTCATTTCACAGCCGTTTCGGTACGGTTTTTCAGGACCTGCAGGTCTTTGCCCTGCCTCTTTCCCATAACGTGCTTATGAGAAAGCCCGCAAACGAAGCGGAAAGAAAGCTTGTTGAGGAATCCCTCTGCAAGGCGCAGTTCGGCGAAAAGCTCAGTTCCCTTGAAAAGGGTATCGACACCATGGTCACAAAGGAGTTTGACGAGGGCGGCTTAGGTCTTTCGGGAGGCGAGGCGCAGAAAATAGCCATTGCAAGGGTATTTGCCCGCAAACCCGATATTGTTATCCTTGACGAGCCGTCCTCCGCCCTTGACCCTATCGCCGAATATAATATGTATAAAAATATGCTTGACGCAGCAGAGAACGAAACGGTGATATTTATCAGCCACAGGCTTTCCGCCACCCGTGACGCAGACAGGATATATATGTTTGAAAACGGCACGGTGATCGAACAGGGCAGCCATGACGAGCTTATGGCACTGAACGGTAAATACGCCGAAATGTGGAATTTGCAGGCGCAGAATTATCTTGCACGGGAGGTGACGGCATGAACGAGAAAAAGGAAAAAATAGGAATAAAGCGGCTTATTTCCAACGTGTTCTATGTTCTGGGATACGCCTTTAAACACGACAGCCTTATGTCTGTATCGTACATTGTGAGCCGCTGTATTTTCCGTGGTCTCGGGGCATTTGCCAACACGTTCCTTTTAATGAAGATAATCAATATTTTTACAACCTCGGCGGATATAGGTGAAGTTTCAAAGGTCCTTGCACTTATGCTCGTTCTTGAAATAATAAGGTTTGCCATATTCAGATTCTGCGAAAATCTCTTCTGGACAAGAATGATAGGCTTTACAGGAGCAGTGCAGCGTGAGCTTATGACCAAAGCGCAGATGATGGACCTGAAATTCTATGACATTCCCGAATATTTCGACGACTATATCATAGCCGCCTCACAGTCGGAGGAAATGGCTAAAAAGGCTGTTATGAGCGTTGCGGAAATTGCCGCAGGGCTTATAACAATGCTTATTGCGGGAACAATGATAGTCACCGTAGACCCTGTTGTGGCAATTTTCCCCGTAATAGGCTTCATTATCAACATAATCACACGATTCATTATCACAAAGCTGGAATTTGAGTACGAGCTTGAAAAGGCGAAAATAAACCGAAAGGCGGATTACTCAAAGCGTGTTTTCTACCAGCCCGAATATGCAAAGGAAATAAAGCTTTCGGGAATAGAGGATGCGCTTATAGAGCAGTATGACGAGGCAATAAACGAGGAACGGAAAATGGCTCTGAAATATTCCCTGCGAATTATTCCTCCCACGCTTATAAACTGGATATGCACCTTTACATTATGCCAGTTTTTCGCCGTGCCCGTATACCTTGCATACCTTGCCATAGAGAAAAAGTCCATAGGTCTTGGGGACGTAGCCTCTCTGAAAAACGCCACAAACAGTATAAAAAACTGCCTTGACACCATGAACTATCAACTGGTAGATTTCCAGAAGGTAGGGCAGTACGGAGAGAAATTCCGCAGGTTTATGGACTATGAAATAAACATCGAGGGCACGGAGGGTACTGTGCCTGTTCCCGAAAACGACTGTACGCTTGAACTTAAAAATGTCAGCTTCAAGTATAAGGACAGCGAAAAATATGTCCTGAAAAACGTCAGCATGAAAATCCGAAAGGGCGAAAAGCTTGCCCTCGTAGGTGAAAACGGAGCGGGGAAAACCACACTTATAAAGCTTATCATGCGCCTGTACGACGTTACCGAGGGCAGCATTACCTTCGGCGGCACGGACATACGCAAACTGAATATAAAAGCATACCGTGAAAAAATAGGCGCAGTATTCCAGGATTTTCAGATTTACGGCGCAACCCTTGCGGAAAACATAAAAATGGAGCATATACCCGAGGACGACACGGGCAGCAGAGAAAAAATACTTGCAGCCCTTGTAAGAGCCGATTTTGAGAGCAAGCTTGCAAAGCTGCCCATGGGCATAGACACCGAGCTTACAAAGGAATTTTCCGACGAGGGGACAATGCTTTCGGGAGGCGAATCCCAGAAAGCGGCAATTGCAAGAATGTTCATGAGGGATATGCCCATAGCTATCCTTGACGAGCCGTCCTCCGCCCTTGACCCCATAGCCGAGTACAGGCTTAACAAAAGCATGCTGGAAAACGCAGAAAATCAGGCGGTTATCCTTATCTCCCACCGTCTTTCCACCACAAAGGACGCAGACAGGATAATCCTCCTTGAAAACGGCAGCATAGCCGAAAGCGGCACTCACTCCGAGCTTATCGCAGGGGGCGGGCAGTATGCGAAAATGTGGAGCGTTCAGGCGGAGAAATACTGTACGGAAATTTATGCATGATAAACCGTATAAAACAATCAGCCGAAAGGGCAGTTATCTGTTGCGGATAGCCGCCCTTTCTGCATTTTGAGATACTTTTAAATAACCCCTTGCAATATATGGATTTTTGTGATATAATAGAAAACGGTAAATGTTTTTACGGCAATTAACGAATTTAACAATTAATATACAAAGGGGCTGTTTTGGAATGAACTGGACAGAGGTCAGCATTTTTACCTCCACAGAGGGAATAGAGCCTGTCTGCGGCAGACTTTTAGGTGTGGGGGTAACAGGCTTTGTTATCCGTGACGCCAAGGACTTCGAGGATTTCTTAAACGATAAAACAGGCAACTGGGACTATATTGACGACGACCTTATGAACCTTAAGGACTGCGAAACCACCGTGACCTTTTATCTTGCGGATAATTCTCAGGGAGCGGATATGCTGGCAATGGTAAGAAGCGAAATGGCGGAGCTTAAAAATATGGACGAAGAGAATACTTTCGGGCGGCTTGAAGTCGCCCTTGCAAACGTCAAAGAAGAGGACTGGGCTAACAACTGGAAGCAGTACTTCAAACCCATTGAAATAGGCAGCAAGCTGCTCATAAAGCCATCATGGGAGGATTATGACGGCAGGGACGGGCGGACTGTCCTTGAAATAGACCCTGCGTCCTCATTCGGCACAGGGCAGCACAACACCACACGGCTGGTGCTGGAATTTATAGAGGAAAATATGCAGCAGGGAGCAAAGGTGCTTGACCTGGGCTGCGGCAGCGGCATACTCAGCATAGCCGCCCTGCTGCTGGGAGCGGAGCGTGCGACAGCGGTCGACATTGACCTTAACAGCGTGAAAATAGCACGGGAAAATGCCGGGAAAAATAATATCCCACCCGAAAAATATTCCGCTCACTGCGGCAATATTGTCACCGACAGCGCACTGCGCAGCGAAATAGGCAGCGGCTACGACCTCATCACCGCCAACATTGTAGCGGACGTTATAATTGCCATGTCGGGGCTTTTCCGTGAATTTCTAAAAGACGGCGGCAAGCTGATCGTTTCGGGGATAATCACCGAAAGAAGCGACGAAGTGCTGCAAAAGCTTGACGAGTGCGGTTTCAGGCTTGTCACCTTAAAGGAATCCGAGGGCTGGGCGGCAGCGTTGCTTACCATGTAAGCGGCTAACGTGCTGAAAGTTAAATAAAATATTATTATATAAAATAAATCCAACAAAAGGGGCAATTACAAAAATGAACATATTCTACACATCCGAAAGCAAAATATACAAGCTGGAGGGGCTAAGCAAAACGGAAATAACCTGCGGAAAGATCGTGAAATACAAAGAGGCGCTGGAGAGCATACGCCGCCGCAGCGACTGGAAAACCTCCGGCAAGGGCGCTGCATTTATGGGAACATCAGCCCCCACCGCCGACCCGGAAAATATCTGCGCCCGCTTAAACGGCCTTGCAATAAACGGCGACAGGCTTGTTTACGGCGTTACCGTAGACGCCTCCGCCTCCCTCTATCACCGCACATTCGAGCGGGCGGACGAAAACGAGGGACTTATTTTATCAAGCAATGACCTGAGCTTCGGCGCATTCGACTGCCTGGACGGCAAAATGGCTGTAAGCATTGGCCACGCCGCAGGCGAGCTGCACATTGCCGTAATGACCCCGCCCGCCTCGGCATACACCGAGTACACCGACGGCGACACCACAGAGGAAAACCCCTGGTGGAGCAGGAGCGTCCCCGACAGGATATATTTTTCCACCGCAGGCAACGCCCGCAACGAGTACGGCGCAGTGGGAGCGGTCTCCCCGAGAGCAGGAGCGTATCTGGACGTGAAAGCGGGGGAAATGAAAGAGATCTTATCGGACGAAAAGTACGATTACATAAAAATAAAGGACGACAAGTCGGGCAACCTCTACTGTATCCGCCAGCCCTACGGCGGCGAAAAGCAGGAAAGCGGCGTTAAATTTTCCGACATTATCCTCTTCCCCTACCGTATAATCAAGGGATTTTTAGGGTGGCTCAACTTTATGTGCACTATCTGGGGCGGCGAGGCGCTGAAAAACGGCGGCAGCGACAATGGCAATAACTTTGCCCCCGGGTTTATGAAAGCCAAAAACCGCAGCCCAAAGGACATAATCATTGACGGCAACATCATCAAGGCTGAGGAAAACGCCAAAAAACACCAAAACGATGACGATATGACAGGGCTTATGCCCCTGTCCCGTGTGCTGCTGAAAATTGAAGCGGACGGCGAGGAAACCGTTATCAAAAAGGGGGTTCTCGACTATACCGTCTGTCCCGACGGCAGCCTGCTCATCTCCAACGGCAGGCATATAATCTCGGTAAAGGACGGCTCCGAGACCCATATCGCAAAAGCATATCTTGCTATGAATTTAACGCCCTTTGAGGAATAAGGAGTTTTCACATTGGAAATAGGCAGCGTCAAAATATCGGGAAAAGCAGCCCTTGCCCCCATGGCTTCCGTGGCGGACAGGGCTTACAGGCTTATCTGCAAGGAGCATGGGGCAGGGTATCTTGTTTCGGAAATGATCTCCGCCAAAGGCCTTTGCTACGGCGACCGCAAGACCGAGGAGCTTTGCACGGTTGACGACCGTGAGCGCCCCTATGCCCTGCAGATTTTCGGGGAGGAAAGCGCCTGCTGCGGCAGAGCAGCGGGACTTCTGATGAAATACAAGCCCGACATTCTGGATATAAATATGGGCTGCCCCGTGCCGAAAATTGCGGGAAACGGCGCAGGAAGTGCGCTTATGAAAGACGTTGACCGAGCCTATAGCATAGTAAGGGCGGCAGTAGAAAACTCCGATGTTCCCGTAACGGTAAAAATACGTGCAGGCTGGGACGAGGAGCATATAAACGCCCCCGAATTTGCCGCAGCAATGGAATCGGCAGGTGCGGCGGCAGTGGCAGTCCACGGACGGACAAAAACGCAGATGTACCGTGGCAAAGCCGATTGGGACATTATAAAGCAGGTTCGTGAACGGGTAAAAATCCCCGTTATCGGCAACGGCGATATCACGACCCCCGAGGAAGCCGTCCTGATGTACCGCCAGACAGGCTGCGACCTTGTGATGATAGGGCGTGGCAGCTACGGAAACCCCTGGATATTCCGTGATGTGGAAAGCCTTATCGCAAACGGCGCTAACAGCAATGTCTCCGCCCCCCCAAGCCTCGAGGAACGTCTTAGCGTTATGCTGCGGCAAGCAGAATATGCGGTAAGCTTCAAAGGCGAGCGCATTGCAATGAGAGAAGCCCGCCGCACCTGCGCATTCTATCTCCGTGGGATAAAGAACGCCGCCGCCTACCGCAGCCGCTGCGGCACACTTCAAAGCCTTGCCGACCTTGAAAAGCTTGCGGAGGAGATATTGCACAATGAAAATTAGCGTTACCAAAGCCCTTTCGGCGGACATTCCCGCAATTGCCGGGATTGCCGCCCAAAGCTTCCCCGACCCCTGGACGGAAAAGGGCTTTGCCGATGAACTTACACGGGCGGGAGCGCTGTTGCTTGCCGCAAAGGACGAATCGGGAAACATCCTCGGATATATCACGGGAGATATGGACGAAAGCTTCGGTTATATCGCCTCAGTCGCCGTGGCAGTGCCCGCAAGAGGGAAGGGCGTGGGGACCTTGCTGCTTCAGAGCTTTGAAAAAGCGCTCCCCCCCACCGTCTGCAAAATAACCCTTGAAGTGCGGGAAAGCAACTCCGCCGCCGTTTCCCTTTACGCAAAAAACGGCTACAAACAAATCGGAGTCCGCAAAAATTTCTACGGCGAAATAAACGCAAACGGAAAAATGATCCCCCGTGAAAATGCAATAGTTATGGAAAGGAACAAAGTTTGAAAGTTAGCGGTAACCCCCTAAGTTTCAGCGCACCTTTGGTGTGAAAGTCTGATTAACGGAGTGGAAAAAAATGAGCGTAAAAATTTTAGGGATAGAATCCTCCTGCGATGAGACCGCCGCCGCCGTTTCGGTGGACGGGCGGACTATCCTGTCGGACATAATCGCCTCCCAGGCGGCAGAACACGGCAAATTCGGCGGAGTAGTGCCCGAGATCGCCTCCCGCCGCCACTGCGAGAATATCCTCGGAGTGGTAAAGGAAGCCCTGCGCACCGCAAATATGCAGCTGTCCGATCTTGACGGCATAGCCGTTACCTATGCCCCGGGGCTTATCGGTGCGCTGCTTGTGGGAACAAGCTTTGCCAAAGGCCTTGCCATATCTGCAGGGCTGCCCCTTATCCCCGTCCACCATATCGCAGGGCATATCGCCTCAAATTATATCGCCCGCAACGACCTGACCCCGCCCTATATCTGCCTTGTGGCAAGCGGCGGACATTCCCTTATCGTCGAAGTCAGGGACTATACCTCCTTTAAAATACTCGGCCGCACCCGTGACGACGCCGCAGGCGAGGCATACGACAAAGCCGCCCGAGTGCTGGGCTTTCCCTATCCCGGGGGAGTTCACGTGGATAAAGCCGCTAGGGCGGGCGACCCCTCAAAATATCGCCTGCCCGACCCCAAGGTAACGGGAAATGACCTTGATATGTCCTTCAGCGGCCTTAAAACCGCCGTCATAAACATAGCCCACAACGCAGAGCAAAAGGGCGAAGAGCTTGACAAAAACAGCCTTGCCGCCGCCTTTCAGCAAACCGTATCTGCCGCCCTTGTAAGCCGCATTCTGACCGCCGCCGAAATGACGGGCTATAAAAAAATAGCCGCCGCAGGAGGCGTTGCGGCAAATTCGGGGCTGCGCAGCCTCCTGCAGAGCGAATGCGAAAAAAACGGCTTTGAATGCTTTCTGCCCCCCCTAAGCCTTTGCGGAGACAACGGCTCAATGATAGCCTGTCAGGGGTATTACGACTTTATTGCAGGCAAGCGGGCTGATGAAAGCCTTAACGCCGCCGCAACAATGGAGCTTGAATAATTTGCATATTATACGCATAATAATACAAAAAATTATCCCCCTGTTTTGGCAGGGGGATATCTCGTAGCATTACTTATTCAAGAATTTTCTCACTGCCCCCGTATCCGTAAATTCGGGGGACTTTATTCGTACATTTTAGTCCATATTGATCTTGCCGGTGTAAACAACATAGTTGCCTGCCTTTGTGATCTCAAAGGAGAATGTTCTGTCCTCTGCTACCTTGCCGGTCTCTACAGTCTTGTACTTGCCTGCAGAGAGCCTGTTCAGAGCAGTTGCGTCCATACCCTTTGAACCGCCTCTCATGGTCACTGTAACTGTAACCTTATCAACGCCGTCCAGGTTCTTGACGCTTATCTGGCGAAGCTCCTTAGCCCCTGCAAATGCTGCCTTTTCCTTAGCGGAAAGGAATCTTGCGGTGCTGTAGAAGCCCTTTGCCTCGAAGTCATCCGAAACGTCGTCACTGTTAATGGAAACGGTGTATGCGGAGTATCTAAGGTTTACGGTAACGTCCTTCTTGTAAGCGATCTTGGCAATGATCTCGCTCTCGTTCATGCCGCCGGTCATAACAATGTTAATGCTGTCGCCGGACTTGGCTCTCGAAACCTCTTCCATTGCCCTTGTGCCCGTAAAGGCTGCGCCTGTGTTGATATCCGTGGAAACGCTGCCGCCGTCGCCTACTCTGTTGTTGGTAGTTGTGGGAACAGGTGCGGGCGTTTCGGGAGTGCCGGGAGTAGGCTCATCCGAAGGCTTGTCGGATGGTTCGTCCGAAGGCTTGTCGGAGGGCTTATCCGAAGGCTCGTCGGAGGGCTTATCCGAAGGCTTGTCGGATGGCTTATCCGAAGGCTCGTCGGAAGGCTCGTCGGAAGGCTCATCCGAAGGCTCATCCGAAGGTTCGTCGGAAGGCTCCTCGGGAAGCTGTACCTTTACATTGACAGTAAACTTTTCAACCTTGTCGCTTACCTCTCTTGAATCGCCGAGAGTTATTTCCTTGTCCTCGGAAACATAAATGTCATTCTCGTAACGAAGTAGATCCATCTGAATTGTGAACACAACATCACATGTTCCGTCATCCTTTAAAACATACTCACTAAGCAAAAGAGCCGAACCCATTCTGCCGTACTCAAAGTCGTCATAACCCTCTGCGCCCTTGAGAGTAAGCTTAAACTGCTTCTCAGCCTCTGTCAGGATAGTACCGGCAATTTTGTCCTTGTCGTCTACAACTACAGTGTCAAGAGTTGCGGGGCTAAGGGTATAGCCCTTATATATTGCCGCTTCCTTTTTCGCAAACTTTACGGCAACCGAACCTGTACCGCCGGTAAGAGAATATTTTTCCTTGCCCGTGTCGGTAAGCTCGACCGTAACGTTTGCCGTGCTGTCCTTGCCCTCTGCGGCAGCGGTGTCAACAGCAGCTTTAACGCTGTAGTTGATTGCAGGAATAACAGTACCGTCAGCCGTTTTAACGTTAACTTCCAGATTTTTCTGTACCTCGACCGCCTGAGCCGAAGCGGTATCGGAATAAACGGTTACCTCTTTGGTAACTATCTCTGCGGTAACAGGGATTATATTGGCTTCTACTGTTACCGTAACAGTATCTGTAACATCTTCGCCGCCGTCGGCAGTCGCCGTGATAACAGCCTCGCCTACGCCTACGCCTGTAACAACGCCCTTGCTGTCAACCGTTGCAATTTTTTCGTTGGAAGATGTCCAAGTAACGGTCGTAACGTCAGCGTCATCGGGGGTTAATGTTGCCTCCAGTGTAGTTTTTTCACCAACCTTGATTGTTGCGGTTGCGGGGGCTACAGCGATATCAGTTACAGGTTTGCTGGCAGGGGTGCTTTCATTTTTAGCTAATTCAACCCTTGTTAAAGTAAAGTTTATTCCTGCAATAACAAGTCCATTAGCCTTTAAATTGTCAATGTCATCAGCACTTAAGTTAATTACAAGCATTGTACCTGCATAGTTTATTACTTCATATTCTGAATTATAGTTAGGATCAGTTTTGACAGATTCAATGACAGGCCATCCATCAGTATTGTATGAGATTTTAAACTGTGCACCATCCCCAGGAGTTGCCATGAGAATTATTTGATCTCCTGCGGCAATATTTGCCAATTTATCAGCCCCAATGATCTCACTGTCACTCCAACCAGAACCTACAACGGATGTACCCTCCCAAATAACATCGCCGGAAGGAATATCTTTTTCATTAACTTCAGCAGTAACAGTTGCGGTAACAGTTGAATCGTAATCGATCCAATAAAGCTCCAGCTTTAAATTTCTACCGGTGGCATTTATACCGGTTGGAGCATTGATCGTTACCTCCATGGGATTTTCACCACCCCACGTAGCGCTTGTCCATTTGCCCCATTCTGAACTGCTGTCGTTAATATTTAAACCAATTTGCCCTCCGGCACTGCCGGTTGCTTCAAACTTAACAGTAATTGAATTAATATCCGAAAGGGAGTAGCCTGCCGGAATAATGGTAAGAAGATCGACCATGCCGGGAGTTCCGGAGCCGTTTACTTTATCGGCATCTGCATCTGCGGGCTTACTGCCGGCAACACCGGTATATACATTCCCTGTGTTGCTCCATGTAACCTCCACTTCTGGTGGAGCCGCTTCATCTGCACTCGTCACAAGCGGCGTGACCGCCACAAGCCCGATTGCCAAGGCAGCCGCCGTAACGCCTGCCCAGAGTTTTTTAAGCTTCATAAGCTTATCTTCCTCCTCATAAATAAATTTTCTTGCCCCGATTAAGGGGACGAAAAGCAAGGCCGTCGGCAAACACACCCGGGGTGTACACTCTGGCTCAGAAAATTATGAGCAAATTTCCGGGTGTATGAACCGGGCTCACACCCGCAGCCGTGCGAAAGGCACAGCCGCAGGGCAAAAAGCCTGTACTTTTCAAAATAATGCTACATAATAATTATAACATATTTTGCCTGATTTCACAATTGCAAATATGACAAATTTATTGCCTTTTTTTTTGTAGACTATGTACAAAGCCAAAAATCCCCAAAAGCAGCCTCAGCCGCCCGGGGATTTTTGTTAAACAATCCAAAAAACAATACCGGAAACTCAAATTCCCGTCAATATCCCGTAAATATTCCCCACAGACCTTGAAATAAGCTTTTTAAACAGCGGAGCGACCCTGTCCGCCGTCTCCTGAACCTCCGCATGGGAAAGCGGACGAGAAGAGACCCCGCAGGCAAGATTGGAAATGCAGGATATCCCCACGACCTCCATGCCGCAGTGCCTTGCCGCCACAGCCTCCGCCGCCGTGGACATCCCCACAGCGTCCGCCCCCAGAATCCGCACCATGCGCACCTCCGAGGGACTTTCATACTGAGGCCCCGTCAGCTGTATGTATACACCCTCACGCAGCCCTATATCCAGCTCCCTCGCCGCTCTTTTCACACCCTCCCCGAACCGCTTGCTGTAGATCTCGCTCATATCCGGGAACCTCGCCCCCATTTCGCTCACATTCTCCCCGATAAGAGGCGAGGGCGCCATGTTAATATGATCCCTTATCAGCATAAAATCGCCGCATTCAAACCCCCAGTTAACGCCCCCCGCCGCATTCGTAAGAAACAGCGCCCTTGCCCCCATAAGCCTCATAAGCCTGATCGGCATAACAACTTCTTTCATACTGTACCCCTCATAATAATGCACCCGCCCCTGCATAATTACCGCAGGCACCTTTGAATCCCCCGAATCCACATACCCGAACACAAATCTCCCCCTGTGCCCCTCCACCGTGGACATAGGAAACCCGGGCAGCTCACCGTAATCAAGTGTCTCCCTTACATCTATCTCATCCGCAAAAGCCCCCAGCCCCGACCCCAGCACCAGAGCGATCTCCGGCTTAAAGTCAATTTTGCTTCTGAAAACCTCCATGCATTTTTCAAGCTTTTCATATTCCTTAGACATACCCATTCCACCTTTTTTTAATATTAACGGTACTCTGATAAAATCCGTTCATCCGTCAAACTTAATTCAACACGGCAATATAACATCGCCGTCTCGGGCATTCCCGTCTCGGGCATTCCCGTTTCGGGCATTCCCGTCTCGGTCATTCCCGTCTCGGTCACTCCCCTCACTCATCCTCATCCTTAACCTCGGGCTTTTCCATATCCAGAATATACAGCGCCGCCGAACGGGCCGCATTAGCCCCGTCCGCCACAGCCGTAACTATCTGCCTGAACTCCTTAGTCCTTACATCTCCCGCCGCAAAGATACCCGGAGCGGACGTAACACAGTCCTCCCCCGCAATAATATACCCATTCTTGTCCATATCGCAAAAGCCCTGCAATACTTCTGTTTCGGGGATCATCCCCACCGCAATAAACAGCCCGTCGCACTGAACATATACCCCCGCACCGTTATCCTTGACCAAACCTATCCCCGTGACCTTTTTCTCCCCGTATATCTCCTCGCAGACCGCCCCACGGACTATCTCAATATTTTCCGCCTCCTCGCAGCGGCGCAAATAGATCTCCTGCCCCCTGAATTCCTTCCGCCTGTGAACCAGCGTTACCCTTTCGCAAATCTTCGATAAATATAACGCGTCCTTCAAAGCCGTGTCGCCGCCCCCTATGACCGCAGCCTTTTTCCCCCTGTAAAACGTCCCGTCGCAAGTGGCGCAGTAGGAAACACCCCTCCCCCGCATTTCCTCTTCCCTCGCCAGACCCAGCTGCCCATGATAAGCCCCCGCCGCATAAATAATGACCTTCCCCTTGTATTCCTTCGCCCCCGTCAGGACACGCTTCATCCTGCCCCCCTCTAAATTATCCTCTATCCTTGTGGCTCTCCCCCTGTAAAATATCGCCCCGCAGCCCTTCGTCCAGGCCTTCATTCTTTTCCCAATCTCGAACCCCTTCATCTCATCAAGTCCCGGGTAATTGTCGATAATATCCGCCAATACCATCTGACCGCCGCTTTCGGGCAAGGCCTCAATAATAGCCGTCTTAAGGCCGCCTCTTGCGCAGTATCCCGCCGCCGTCAGCCCCGCAGGACCGCTGCCGATGACTATAACATCATAAGTTTCATATCCGTACATAAAAAATCAGCTCCGCTACAAGATGCAAGATATTCAGAAGCAAGAAGCAAGAATGTCCCTGCCTCAATGCTTTTTAAGGAACTGCTGATTAAAGGTATTTTCCAACCGCCGTGGTCATACATGACCTGCGGGGAAATACCGCCGCACATAGCCATTTTTAAAAGCTATTTAATCAGTGTTTCCTTAATATTATATACCGAAATATCCGAACCAAGGGTATATTCACAAAAAATTTACAAATCGTTTTTTTCAGTCCCCGATCCACTGCTTGCCTTTCTGCACCAGATAAGCGCAGTAGGAAGTCAGCTTCACCGGAGAGAACTTGCTCATTACCGCAATCGCCGTAATTTTCAGCGTAGGAGTGATCGTCAGCTTCTTTTTCCTCATTTCCGACAAAGCGCAGCTGACGCACTGCCTTGCCGTGATCCCCTTAAAAAAGCCCGTTATCCCCGCCCGCCTGTTAAATTCCGTATCCACAGGCCCGGGGCACAGCACCGATACATTCACATGGCTTTTCATCCGCTTCAGCTCCGTGTAAACCGCCTGAGTCTGCCGCACCACATAAGCCTTGCTTGAATAATACGCCGCCATCAAAGGCCCGGGCATAAACCCCGCAACAGAACCCACATTCAGAATATAGCCCCTGTCCTGCTTCACGAAGTCCCGCAGGAAAAGCTTAAACAGTATATGCATAGCCTTGATGTTCACATCTATAAGCTCCAGCTCTTTTGAAAGGCTTGCCGACGTAAAGCTGCCGTACAGACCGAAGCCCGCATTGTTGATAAAAATATCGGGCTTGTATTTTTTGGCTTTTCCGTAGAAATCAATGCATTCCTTGACCTTTGACAGATCCGCAGGGATAATAACGCAGTCCTCAGTGCCTATCTCTGCCGCCAGAGTTTTCAGCGCCTTTTCATTTCTGCCCGTGAGCACCAGAAAAACGCCCTGAGCCGCCAGTTGTCTTGCGAATTCCATACCGAGACCTGAGCTTGCGCCTGTCACAACAGCGCACTGACCCATAGGGCGCAGATTTTTGATTTTAGATTTGATTTTACTCATTTACCGAGACGTCCTTTCGTACTATGTATAACATTATTTTAACATTTTCTTTAATTCAAGTAAATAGCTTTAAATTATTTCGGGTAATTTTCGTCACTTTCCATAATTTGGCAGCATATTTTTGTGCACATCAACCAATATCGCTGCCACTGACAGCCGCCACATAGAACGCATTTCAAGCGCACCGGTGACGACAAACGTCACCGGTGCTCTTGAAATGCTTCAGTCAACCGCAGCTGCTTACTTTTTCTTCCGCCTCTCTGCCGCTTTCCTCCTGCTCTCCCTGTTTTTCCCCCTCAAATACTCCTTCGCCGCAGCCTTAACGCCGAAAAACGCACCCCTGAAATCCTCCTTATCCCCCGAAATATCCTCACCGCCGTAAGCAAACTTCTCCACCGCATCCGTCAGCACCGCCATATCATACCCCGTCACTCCCTTGACCGCACACCGTGCCTCAAAAGGCGTAAGACATTCCCCATGCCGCAAAAATTTATCCGCAATATTGCCTGTCACACGCCTGTACAGCAGCACAGCGCATTTCCCGGTCTCCGCCGCCATCGCCCTCTTAACATACATCCTCTCGCTTATCACAGGCAGAAGCAGCACCGCCGCCAAAGCCAGAACAAGCACCCCCGCCCCTATAACACACATCACAAACATCATATCATAATCCACAACAATAGCTCCCCCCGGCCCCGCATCATCAACAACATTATTGTATCCCGAGGGCACCGTCGGCTCAAAAACCACCCAACCCATATTCTGTATAAATACCTCAGGATACGCATGCGAACAGCTGTCCTTTATCACAAATATCCCGTCACGGCTTGAAATATCTGGAATGTATCCCTCCGCATACCGCACCGTAAGCCCCAGAGAACGTGCCATAAGCGCATAAGCCGAAGCAAAATCCGAGCAGCTCCCCCTCCTGCTTTCAAAAAGGAAATACTCAGGCGAGGTGTCCCTTGCAGCATAGTTGATGTCATATATGTAATCATCATTAATAAAATAATCCTGAAGTGCCGAAGCCTTCTCCCAGTCATAGCTAAGCCCCGCCGTTATCTCTTTCGCCAGCTCCCCTATCCTTTCGGGTATCTCCTCACGATCAGCCTCCGTAAGGCTCCTGTAGTATTCCGCATCCTTTTGCTGCCGCAGAAATTCCGAAGCCACTGCACTGAGCTCCTCATCATTTCCCTCCAGGATCACCCTCATCTCCGTCAGCATTTCCTCCGCCGTTTCATTGTCGAAATCCGCTCCCCCAAGCTCAAACCAGTAATTCCGTGAATTGAATTCATCATAATAAGTAATATAATACCCCAGATTTTTCGGGTGCATATTCCGCAATGTGCGCACCACTCCCCCCCTTGTCACAAACCTTGACGGCGTGCTGTTCGACAGGTCATAAGGTACAATGCTTATTACTCTTGCGGGGGATAAAAAATACTGCGCCCCGAAATCCTCGCACTGAACAAATATCTGCTTTTCCTCATCCCCGAAATTTTCATATTCCGCAAGCCTGCCCAATCCGTATTTTTCAATGAACCCCTCTTCAAGCTCATCCGCCCTTATAATAGCCTTCCGCAGCTCCGATAAATTCAGATTCCTGCTCATATCTTCCCATACATTGTCCGCATAAACAGGCTCCGAACAGTATCCGAGATAACTCCAGGCGTCCGCTTCAAAGTCGTAATGATCAAAGGTCTGCCGCTTGAAATAGGGCATAATATCCCCGTAAAGGGTATACATTCTCCTGTTTGAAAAATTCCTGTAGGAATCCGCATTTCCCGAAAGCTCGCTGAACCGTGAAAAATTTTCGCTTATCTGACCCGTGAAATTCGTATCCATGAACAGCTCTTCAAACCTGTCATAATATCTTGCGTCATGTTCTTTCGGAACAGCCGTCGAAACAATAAGCAGCACAAACGTAAACACACACGCCGATAAAAGCGACGCCCCCCGCCCCAGCACACGGCTGTCCGACCCCTGAGATATCCGTATATTCATCATCAGTATCGCCACATTCAGTATCGCAATAAGACAGATAAACACATTGTCAATTTCCGTAAGCACCTTTACATAAACCGCACACGGAATAAGGCTCACCAGCGTAAGGAACGACATTCTGTAAAGAATATTTGAAAAATAATAAACCACCACCCCGAAAAAAGGGATAAGGCTTATAAGCAGCGCCAGCAGATACTCAAACCGGGTCGTCACCTGCTCCGCCCCCGTTAAGAACCACCTCTGGAACGTCTCCCCGTAATCGTTTCCCAACACCAGCCCGATAAATACCCGCAGCGCCCCGAACAGCACAAATGTGAAAACCACCCCCCCGACAATATGGTGTTTGTTAATAAACTCGCACAGCACAAACACCGCAAGCGTGACCCCGATTATCCCCACCGTCCACAGCGAAAAAACATCAATAAGATAAACCGAAAAAAGAGATACCCCCAGAACCACCGTCAGCAAAAAGGGCAGAATAAGGCGGCAGTGCCTTTTCAGAAAAGACGTGAGCTCCCCGCCCTTATCCTCATTCAAAGCGCCCCTTGCGGTCATATTATTGACTGTCAATCTCACCGCCTCCTATCCCTGAATTCATAGCCCCGTCCCCCGGATTTTTTTCTTCTCCTGTCTCCGCCCCCGAAGATGAAGCTTTCGCAAATGCCGCCGACAGCACCGCCGTTTTCAGCGCACCCTTACCCGATTCTCCCATGTATTCCGCCAGTACCCCTTGCAGCTCCCTGTCAAAAAAAGGCGTGCAGTAGATCGATACCGACCCTTTCTGCTCAGCAAGCTCAGAGGAAGGAAATCTCTGAATACCGTGATCCTCCGAAAAGCTGTATCCCGCAAGATCTGTTCGCAGCTCCGTCAGATCGCTCTCATCCGAAGCCGTGTAGCATTGCCAGCCTCCCGCCCCCATTAAAAAGAATGTCACCGAATAGTTTTGCCGCAAAAACACCTGAGCCGCCCCCAAAGCGTGTTCCACCGCATACTGTTCCGCCAAAGGAAATATCTCGTCATTCATAGCCATAGACAGCTCATCATTCCCCATAAGCGCAGGGATCATCTCCCTGTTCCTCATAAACGTACTGTCCAGCACCACCGAAACCGACGAGCACACCGTCTCATCATCCAGCCGCACAAGCAGCTTTCCCCGCTTTGCCGACTGCTTCCAGTTAATGCGCTTGAGCGGATCGCCCGGAATATATTCCCTGCTGTCATACCCGGGAAATCCCCCGAACCCGACCGACTGACTTTCCGTAGTATCCTCACTGTCATCCGCCCTCGCCGACATCTCCATGACCTGCCTTATAACCGTGTCATTGGGTTTCATCTCCGCAATATCGGGTATCACCGAAACATCTCTTTTCAGCTCATCCTCCGCTATCTCACCGAGCTTAAAGCTGAACAGTCCGAAATGATCCGTCAGCCTTATCTTCTCAACACCAATCCTGCAAGGGCCGCATATCTTAGCCCTGTATCTTATCTCAAAGCTTTCGCTTGAAAAGGGCATGACCGATAACGAAAATTTCTTTTCATTGCAAATCATTCTTGTGTCCCCCGCCGCCTCTATCCGCAAAGGGGGCGTGGGCAAAAAGCAGCCGTTTATTACAGTCACCGTTACATCGCATTCATCGCCCTTGCACATCGCAGCGGTGCCGCAGTCCACCTCGGCATAAATCTTGTTACGGAATATCAAAGTCATCAGCAGTGAAATAAGCGGCGCACACAGAAACGCCAGAACCAGAAACCAGCCGATACGTCCGCTTAAAAACAGAGCGAACACCAGCGCCATTCCCACCGCCGCCAGGTAATTCACCGCATTGCCGAAAACCTGTTTAAATTTAGCCAACACCACACACCACCCTTGAATTTTTAACTATTAAAAATCCGCTCAAACGCCGCTATGCTTCCCCCTCAAACGCCGGGGGATCGGCTTTGCTTCCCCTACACGCCGAGGAAACTCCGCCGCTTCCCCTACCACACCGAAAACGACAAGCAATTGTGACTTGCCTAAAATGAAATGTGACTTTATTGGCGAAATGCTTGACATTGCAAACGACTGTAGGTTGCCGACCAAAGGGACAACCTCCCAGGGGGGAGAGGGGGCGCTCAGGGCTTGCTGGGGACGGTAGGCCGCCCCCCTCTCCCCCCTGTGCGGTTTTCCCTCGGCAAGCTCTGCTTGCCTATACTCTCTTTCCCTCGACCCCCCTTTCCCCCCGGCCAACCTCTTGGTTTAATTAAGAGGGGATTAAAGAAATTTGTTAATGATGATAACGCTGTATCACGTTTTTAACAGGTAAAGGACTTACCGATTGTGTAATGCTTTGGTTTAACACCTATGTAAAATAAGTTAGCCAAAAAACACTTTAATTTACAAACTAAGCCTTTAAAAATATGGTCACAGGCTTTTAATCTCAACAGCACATCTTAAATATAACACATTACGCTTCACACGGTAAACCAACGTGTTTTTTGGCTAACTTAACTTACACATGACAAAAGCGCAAGCATTTCAACAGCTGTAAGTCCTTTACCCTACAATCACGCAATTCAAGCCATTCATCATTAACAAATAAAAATAACTTCTCCATTGCAAGCCATAGGTTGGCCGGGGGGTAAGGGGGGTCGAGGGAAAGAGAGTCCAGAGGGAAAACCGCACAGGGGGG
>CAZGAZ010000014.1:17749-53198 GCA_964523835.1 uncultured Ruminococcus sp. | reverse complement strand
CACCAAAGGTACGTTGAAACTTAGGGGTTTACCGCTAACTTTCAAACTTTCACTCTCCAAATCTTCAGTATCTTCCGCAAGGGTCTGCGGCTCCTGTACGGCTCTTGTATTTTCCGATGTTTCCGAACATCCGGAGCATATCAGACCGACTGCCAGAAAAACGGTAATTGCCGTAATTTTCATTTTCAAAAAATCACCTTTTTAATTCAGCCGGTAATTTCGGTAAAACGCCGATAAATTCATCAATACTCCAGCTTCTTAGCGATATATTCTTCCAGCTTGTCAAGGCTTACTCTCTCCTGCGCCATTGAGTCACGGTCACGGACGGTAACGCAGTTATCCTCCAAGGTATCGAAATCATAGGTAATGCAGTAGGGAGTGCCTATCTCGTCCTGTCTGCGGTAACGCCTGCCTATCTGCCCTGCCTCGTCATAGTCCACATTCCATTTCTTAGCGAGCTTGCCGTAAAGCTCCAGCGCCTGGTCTTTGAGCTTCTTTGTAAGAGGCAGCACAGCCGCTTTCACGGGAGCAAGAGCAGGGTGCAGGTGCATAACCGTGCGCACGTCGGCCTTGTCGCCCTCGCCTATTTCCTCCTCGTCGTATGCCTCGCAGACAATGGCAAGGAAAAGTCTCTCAACGCCCAGAGACGGCTCAATTACATAGGGAATATACTTCTCGTTTGTTTCGGGGTCAAAATATTCCAGACTTTTGCCGGAAACCTCCATATGACGGGAAAGGTCGTAGTCGGTACGGTCAGCAATGCCCCAAAGCTCGCCCCAGCCGAAGGGGAAAAGATACTCAAAGTCTGTGGTCGCTTTGGAATAGTGGCTGAGCTCCTCCGGCGAATGGTCTCTGAGACGGAGATTTTCTTCCTTTATCCCCAGTCCCAGCAGGAAATCACGGCAATAGCTGCGCCAGTATGAGAACCACTCCAGATCGGTGTCGGGCTTGCAGAAAAATTCCAGTTCCATCTGCTCAAACTCTCTTACACGGAAGATGAAGTTGCCCGGGGTTATCTCGTTTCTGAAAGACTTGCCCACCTGTGCCACGCCGAAGGGTATCTTTTTTCTGGAAGTGCGCTGGATATTGTTGAAGTTCACGAAAATACCCTGAGCGGTCTCGGGGCGCAGATAAAGCTCCGCCTTGCTGTCCTCGGTAACGCCCTGAAAGGTCTTGAACATCAGGTTGAACTGTCTTATGGGTGTAAAATTTTTCTTGCCGCACACAGGGCACTTGATGTCGTGAGACTCTATAAATTCGCTCATCTTGTTATTGTCCCAGCCCGCCGTATTTTCCTCCGACTGGCTCTCAATAAGCTGATCCGCCCTGTGTCTTGTCTTGCACTCTCTGCAATCCATCAAGGGATCGGAAAAATTTCCCAGATGCCCGGAAGCCACCCACGTCTGGGGATTCATAAGGATAGCCGAATCCAGCCCCACATTATAGGGACTTTCCTGAACGAATTTCTTCCGCCATGCGTTTTTGATATTGTTTTTCAGCTCCACGCCCAGAGGTCCGAAATCCCAGGTGTTTGCAAGGCCTCCGTAAATTTCGCTGCCGGGGTAAACATATCCTCTGCCCTTGCAAAGGGCAACTATCTTATCCATGCTTTTTTCTGCCGCCATTTTTATAACTCCTTTATTTACAGGGAATTTCTCCCATTTAACTTTAACATAACTTTAATTATATTACATTTACGTGCAAATGTCAATAGATATTTTTTTAATATCCTGATATTTCTGTGGATTTTCCGGGAGTTTTGCTTTTGAAATATTTTCGCACAGACAGGCTTACAGGCTCACGCATTCTTTCATCTGCATTCATTTCGGCTAACCTGTTCTCTTTGCACTTTGCACTATGTTTTTTATCATTTCCTCGGATATACCGTTTTCTCTCATTGCTGCCACCATTTCCGCTTCTTTTTCGGCTGACGCCTCTTTTCTCCCCTCTTCCCGTCCCTCTTCCCTCGCACCGCTAAGAGCGGAAACCTCATCATGCAGCGCCTTTTCACGCAAACGGGCAAGTTCACGCATTCTTTCATCCGCACTCATTTTATGAACTATCATTACAGCCTTTTGTATCTCGGGAACATTTGTTTGTTCTAACATAGTAAGCTCCTCCTCTGTTTCCGCATTCAAAAACTGAAGCCACAGCTCCATGCGGTTATTTTTATTTATTTTTTTACCCAGCTTCCTGAGCTCGAAAATATGTATCGAGCACTTGTCCGTAAGAGTATCATGCCTTTTGGTTTCCATTAATTTGTAATGGGAATGGAAGCCGGGGAATTCATTAACGTCCAGCAGATTGAAGTTTATGATATTAATGGAAATTGTCTGTTTCAGTTCGCTGTAATTCTCACCGCTTTTAAGCTCATCGGAAAAGAGCTTTGCCCAGTAGAACACAGCCCTGTCCCTGAAATCCCTTTGGGAATTGACCTGCATTTCCACATTGATAAGCTTGTCATCCACCTTAATTTTCAGATCCATCCGACCGAATTTACCGTCGGCAATTTCGGGAATCACCTCGGAATTCAGGACATTGATACTCAGTATCTTTTCCTTTGGAATATCCAGAAGGCTTGACAGCAGGTCCCGAAGAATATCGGTATTTTCGCTTGTCGAAAATATCCTTTTGAAAATCACGTCCAGCTTTGCGGGAATAATATCTCTTGCCATTATATCAGCCTCCTTTAAATATATTATACCACATTTTCACCGCCTTGTCAACGGGCGCATACGGTTTTACCGCAAGATCGTGTGGGATAATATCAAAATGAAAATTTTCATCCGCAAAATATGTCGATGTAAACCCGCAAGTGAGTGAAGCAGGAAAATTTGCAAAATTTCCGTGAACATTCGGATAACTTTTATGTCCCCCGAAAGGGGCATTTATATCATTTGCTTTACATATCGTGAACCGGGATAAAAAATTATCCCGAATATATTCTCACCCTCTCAACGTATCGGCAGTATTCGACAAAAAACGCCATAGCAAAGGCGTTTGACAAAATAATCCCAATGTGTTAAAATTTAAACAAGATAAAAAGAAACCAAAGGAAAAATGACTCAAGACGACAATATTTTTTAAAAGGAGTAATCTTTAAAATGAATGAAAACAACAAAATTGCCGTCTGCACCAGCGTCAGCGAAATCGGAAAAGTAAGCGGTATCTTATCTTCCCTCGGGTATGAATGCGTGGGCTTCAAGCCCGACAGTATGTCGCTTATAAGGACGGTCATCACCGACGCCCCCTGCGCAATTATTGCCGATACCGAGCGGATAGCACGGGGAGAGCTTGCCAAGGCATTTTCGGTAATGGAGGGGGAATGCCGTCCCCTGTGCATTGTGCTGGGGGAGAACGAGGACAGCCCTCTTGCAAATATGGGCAGGACATACTGCCTTTCCGCCCTGCCTGAGCCGTATACGCTGGGACGCCTTATTTCGGGAAGCCTGGCAGGGGAGAGACAAAGCGAAAATATTTTCCCCGTCCCCGCAGGCTTGCAGACCGAGGAAACGGACGCCGAGCTGCTTTTAAAGCCCCTTATGGAGGACGGTATCACCAAGATAATCCGCAAAATAGGCATTCCCGCCAACATCAAGGGCTACCGCTACATACGCACCGCAATAATGCTGGTAATAAACGATCCCTCTCTGCTGGAGAGCGTTACCAAGGAGCTTTACCCCGAAATTGCCCGTCTGCACGACGCCACTCCCGCAAGAGTGGAGCGGGCTATCCGCCATGCCATAACCGTTGCCTGGGACAGAGCCGAGGGAGACGAGGAATATTTAAGCCAACGCCTTCACTGCCGCATAGATTTCAGCGGAGCACGTCCCACAAATTCCGAGCTTATCGCCCTTATCAGCGACAGCCTTATGCTGGAGGCAAGAGGAAAAAAATCGGAACATTTTATGCTGAACGTGTGATTGTGTTATTGTATCCCTCAAAAATATAAATCACCGGTACTTTTCAAAAATGCCAATGCAAAAGAGCTGTTGCAGACCGCAGCAGCTCTTTTAATTTTTACCGTATGAAATTGACCGCCATAATGACCGCCCCGAGAGCCGTCAGAATTATCCCCACCGCTCTGTTTAGCACAGCAGGGCTTGCCTTGTTGGCAAATCTTGCCGCCACCCTTGCCCAGATGAATGTGAAAAGAATACATAAAACAAGGGCGGAAATATCCGGCTGTCCGCTTATGGCAAAGTGGGAAACAGAGCCTGTAAGAGCGGTGAACGCCATTATAAAAACGCTTGTTCCGACAGCGGTCTTAAGCTCATACCCAAGCACGCTCGTGAGGATAAGCAGCATCATCATGCCGCCTCCTGCGCCCACAAATCCGCAGATAAATCCGATAAGCATACCGCAGGCAACAGAACGGATTATCCTCTGCGTGAGCGTCAGGGCTTCCATGGCAGAGCCCGTGGTCATTACAGGCTTTACGATAAATTTTATCCCCAGCATAAAGGTCATAAACACCGAAAAGCTGCCCATGGTCCTATTTGGAACAAGGCTTGAAACATAGCTGCCCACAGCGGTAAAAACAAGCACCGCCGCCATCATTACCAGTCCGTTTTTTATGTCAAGGTTTTTGTTTTTGCCGTATGTATAAGCGGAGACCGCACTGGCAAGCACGTCCGAGGCAAGGGCTATCCCCACCGCCTCATAAGCGGGAATACCGAGAAAGGTCACCAGCATGGGGGATATCACCGCAGCAGCGCTCATGCCCGCAAAGCCCGTGCCCAGTCCCGCACCCATTCCCGCAAAAAAGCAGACGATTATTTTAATTAAAATTTCCATTTGATTTGAGTTCAACCTCCTGTTTCGTTGAAGTGCCAAGTAAAGCATTCCCTAAAAAATATCATTCGGTAAACGGCGATTTGGAGAAGTTTTCCAGCCTACTGCAGGGGAAAACCTTTTATCGGTAACTTTCAAGCAGCGGTCTTAACATCTGAAAAATAAACAGCACCGCAAAAACAAATCCCACTACAGACATAAGTATCCGTGAACGTTTTTCACGGCGGGCTGCCGCCTCATAATATTCCTCGATCTTGTCGTAAAGCTCCTTGTAGCGGCTGTTCCCCGGGTCAAGACTCACCGCCCATTCGGCATGGCTCTGCGCCTCGTAAAGATTGCCGTTTTCATAGCAAAGTCTGGCGGCGCAGTAGTGCCATTTTGCGTCCTTTTCGGAAATGGCGTTAAGGGCTGCGGCCGCCTGATAAAGCGAACCCCTGTCAAGGTATTTTTCAAAAAGCTCAAAAAGATCGTAATCACTTGGCGCAGCCTTGAAGCCCGCACCCGTGTGCCCGTAACGTGCAAAGCTGCCGATGCTGCCGAAGATCGCCTCGATAATGTCGTCGGGGTCCATATATGAATAATAGAACGTTTCTCCGTCACGGCTATAGCTTCCCTGCATATTTCCCATAAAATCGCCGCCGGCAACATCGCTGTCATATTTAGGAGCATTGCCCGATTTTATAAGTTCGTATGCCTCGTTAATCTCGCTCATTTTTTTTGCAGCCGCCTCGTCTCCCGGGTGCAGGTCGGGGTGATACTGCTTTACAAGAGCACGGTAGGCTTTTTTTATATCCTCCTCGGCCGCATTCGGGTCTACGCCCAAAACGCTGTAAGGGTTTTGGCTCATTTCTCATCATATCCTTAAAAATTATATAAAGGAAGCATTGATTAATTCGCTTCTAAAAATTTCCTCATTTTAAAAACGGCTATGTATGGCGGTGTTTTCTCCGCCGCAGGCGGAGAAAACACCTTAAATCAGTGCTTCCATAAATTCAGTTCCGCACATCTGTCACATATTCCTGCCTCTCAATCGTACATAATCGGTTCGGATACTTCAAAATCACCGCTCACCTTAAACCGTTTCGGTATCTCCTCCGACAGCGTCATACGCACGCCCTTCAGAATGAATTCAAATGCTTTATAGCTGAAATCGCCTGCGTCGAAATTCAGCTCCCCTGCGCAGTTGCAAATGCACCTGAGCAAATGAGAAGCAGTGTTGCCGATAGGGTAGACATTGCCCTTTCTGTCCTGTAAATTTATATTCATCTGCTCGCCGTCGTAATAATATTCAAAGGACAAGGGTTCAAGTTGATAGGGATAATTTTTCAGTCCGTTCATCAGATCCTCCACGCAAAGCATTATGCACTCAAAGCCCGTTTTCATCAGTTTTTTCTTAATGCCGTCCTTGTTCGCCCTGTATGGCAAAAACGCATAGGATATGTACACCGGAAGTCTCTCCCCGCCCGAAAAAACATACACCGACTGCAAGTTCCCCTTGCTGTAGGTCACCCTTATGTCCTTTGACAAATCGCAGTTATCTATGTCATATACGGTATAGTCGTTAGAGCGGTTTGTTATCATACTGCCGTCATACTCTACCGTAATATATCCGCCCGTGCAGTTTTGATTAAAAGGTCTGCCCGCTTTGGGCATACCAAGCTCCGCAGGCGTAAAAACGCCGTTTTCGTGAGCCTTCGGGATTATTATAAAATTTTCGTCAAATACATCCGGTTCGTCTTTTGACTCAAAATTTTCGCTGTCATAGACCGGGACAAAACTAAAACCCGTAAGATTATTTTCCCTTACAAACCTGACAAATTCATCAAGAACAAATATGCAGGTGTTTTCATATATTGTTACCTCTTTGCCCGTTCTCCTGTGACGTCCCGATTGCTTGAGGAAAAAAACAGGGTGATTTTTTACATTCGCTTTAAAGCAAAACTCCGCTATATCATAATAGTCATATATGCCCTCGTATGGCTGAAGCATGGGGGGAGTGGGACGGCTGCGAAACCATGATTTTTCTATGTCAATAACGTCGGTCAGTTCTATGTATTCCGACGGTATGAACACATAATATTCATTGCCGTGTTCATCCGTATTCTCCACGGGGAAAAAGCTGAAAATGTCACCGTATGCGGACTCTGTAATTTCCTTTGCCCGCTTGCTTGCCACCCAAAGCAATGCTAAATTGGTCTGCATAAAATCGCACAAAGGCTTGTTTTCATCATCGCAAAAATCAAAATTAAAGGTCTTGCTGCTGTCAAATTCAATTTTCTTATTTATCAGAATGTCCATAAGCTCAACGGCATTATCACTGTTACAGTCATAAGGAAAGCTCGGAATCCTGCAGCCTTTGCTGTAGTTCATTTCGTAAACCTTAATTTTTTCGGGCGCTTTTTCCCTGTACGGGTCGGGGGCTTTGCTGTCAGGTACTGCATTTTTGTCCGTTATACCCTTTTCATTTTTGGCAAGGATATTATTTTTTTCCGTGCACTGCGGCTTTTCGGGCTGCCTGTTTTGGGCTGCTGCTGCGGGCTTTTGAACTGTGATCTCAGGCTTGTGCAGAATAAAATCACTGCTTACCTCAAATTCCTCGGGTATCTCCGCCGACAGCTTTTCATACAGACTGCGCAGAATAAGTTCAAATGCTTTATAGCCATAATCTCTGCCGTAAGCTTTATACTCCCCTGCGCACAGGCATGTACATCTGATAAGATGCGAAGCAATATTGCCGACGGAATAGATATTGCCGCCCCTTTCCTGCAGGCTTATATCCATATGCATACCGTCGTAAGTGCATTTAAAGGACAGCGGTTCAAGGCGGGACGGGGCTTTTTTCATTTCATACATCAGGTCGTCCGCACAAACCGTCACGCAGTCAAGAACCGCTTTCACCAGTCTGTTTTTTATATTCTCCGCATTGGCAAGCGACAGCTCCGACCATATACAAACATCAACGGGAAAACGCAGCCTGCCCGAAACAACATACACAGACTGCAGTCTGCCCTCCCTGTAAGCCGCCCTTATGTCCCTTTTCATATCGCAGCTTTCCATGCCGTTTACAGTATAGCCGTTGGCGCTGTTTGTGATCGTTTTGCCGTCATATGTGAACGCACGCCATTTGCGGGAGTTTTGGGTAATTTTTTCGGGGTCTCCGAGCTTATCGGGCGTAAAAACGCCGTCCCCGTGAGTTAACGGTATCATTATTTTTTCCATAGTGCATTTCTCTCCGTTAAATGCTGTTATTTCTTCGGCAGGAGTTTTTGTTTCATCTGCCGTTTCTTTGGTTAAATTAAAGGTTTCGCTGTCATATACCTCTTCAAACTTAAACCCCGTAAGGTTATTATCCTTAATAAGCTGCACAAATTCATCAAGGACAAATATGTCGATAGCCCCGCATAAAGTTACCGCTTTACCTGTTTTCTTATTATAACCCGATTGTTTTAGTCTGAAAATAGGGTAACTCTTTACAAGGTCTCTAAAACAATACTTAACTATACCGGAAAGAGCAAGGTCATATACGCCGTCAAAAAACGGAGACGGAACCTGATGCCTATAAAAATCAAAGGCTTTGCAAATGATGTATTTCATTAATTGTAGCATATATTGGCGGTGCCGTCAATATTTTTCGCCAAACTTTCATATATTTTACATATCCTGACGGGCAGAAAAATTCACCGTATTTTTTCTTTTTTGATAACCGTAAATCCGTTTTTCAGATAAAGCCCCACCGCCCTTTTATTCCAACGGACAGCGTGCAGTGTGACCTCTTCATACCCCTGCATTTGTATACGGTTTATTCCCCACAGCAGCAGCTTTTCACCTATGCCCCGCCCTTGAAAAGTCTTTCTTACTATCAGATCGTCAAGCTCGTTTTTATAACAGGAAACAGCCCCCGCTATCACGCCGTTTTGCAGATACAGAAAAGTATTTTTCGCCTTAGCCTCCATTTGAGAGTAATCGGAATAAAAATTTATCGGCTCTATTTCCAGCTGCTTTCTCATTTCATAAAAGCATTCGTTGTAAATTTTCATATATTCCCGCCAATATTTTTCCTCAAAAGGAATGCATATTATATCGAAATTGTAATTCAGTTTTTTACTGAGTGACATTTCATAAACGATTATTTCTTTCATATTTTCACACAAAAACTTTCTTTAATATCAAAGCTGCAAGCTGCTTATTTCAGCTTATCCAGCAGCCCCCTGCACCCCTCGTAAATATCGTTATACGCTGTTTCAAAATCCCCCGAATACCAAGGGTCGGAAATGTCCTCACCCCTGCGTGAGGTATGGTCAAGCAGCTTTGAGACCTTGTCCGATTTGCCGATAATACGCTCAAGATTCCGCAAATTATACGAATCCATGGCAACGATAAGATCAAAGCGGACAGCGTCGTCACGGGTGACAGTCCTCGCCCTGCGCTTTGCAAAAGTCACGCCCTTTTCCGTGAGCTTTCTCTTTGCTGGCGGGTACATATCATTTCCCGTTTCCTCCCTGCTTACAGCGGCGGATTCTATGTAAATATCTTCCGCAAGACCCTCGTCCGTTACCAGCTTTTTCATTATAAATTCCGCCATAGGCGAGCGGCAGATGTTGCCGTGGCAGACGAATAATATTTTTTTCAATATAAATTCTCCTTTTTGAAAATACTTTTTGAATCCTATTTCTTTTCCAATCCGTGAAAAATTTCTCCTGCGATTTTTTTGCTGTTATTTTCAATCAAATAAATAGAGTTGATTTTGTCTTTTGAATACTTAAAACATGATTTAACGGTATTTTGAATAAGATACTTCTCAAAAAAATTTTCCCAGCTGAAATGTATTGAGCTTTCAATATATTCCGAAGGATTGTCAAGAATCTTTTCGATATCTTCTGTTTTAACAAGTCCCGATTTTAGAATAAGCCATTCAAAGGATTCGGGCAGGCATAGCCGGAAATTTAATTTAGCTGCCGACTGAAGCTTTAAGACTCGGTCTATCTCTGCACCGAAAGCTGCACCGTCAGCTATTACCAGGATATTTTTTCCCTTTTCCTCCGAAAGCCGTTTGAATATTGCAGCGTTTGAGCCTGATGAGCTGCATTTAATATCGGTATTTTTAAAGTAATTATCATAAAATTGATATCCGGATTTAGAATCCTCCGTAAGCAATATTTCAAATTTAAAATTTTTTTGATTTTTGCCGTAAAAATGACTTGCATTTGATTTGTACATTTTAACAAATGAATGAAATCTGCCGCTTTTTTCGATCTCATATATTTCCTCTGCACTATACGGCAGCTCATGCATATTCTCACGGGAAAAAATAACATAATAATTATCCGAGCTTTTCACTGCTTTGGCAAATTCCTGCGTCTTTAAATATTCTGTACCCTCGTCAATAAAAACAATGCTGTCGGAAATTTTACCCAGCTGATTTTTCCAATCCAGGTCCACTAAAGCAATGCAATCCTTTTGGCAGGAAATATTTACTCCGCTGCTGTCTTTAAGACGGGTATAGTCGGCAATCATATCATATAACGTGGTTTTTCCCGTGCCGCTGTCGCCACGCACCACGGTAATGTTCCGATAAAGATCAAATTTAAATTTAGCGTCCCTGTTCGACACTTCAATATGCTGTACACCTTTCATAAAAACCTCACACAAACTCGCCTGCTTCAATCACAAGCTCAGCCATATTTTTTACAATTTTATTTGTGTTCAAGATCTTGATCTTGAATTCCCCTTTTCCGAAATCCATTATATGATGCAGATTTATTACGACCTTTCGTTCCTCCGCAATTTTTAATATCCACTCCGCACAGTTATCACCGCAGGCAGAAGCGTTAAACACCTTTTCTTTATCAAACCTTATCAGCAAAAGTGTTTTCACGCCGCCCGAAAGCTTTTTGGGACTCATATTTCCGAATACGGGGCTTAAGATCGTTTTCTCGTCGAGTACCTCCGATCTGTCAACAGCCTTTATCATTTTCTTTGACATCTCATCTTGCAGCCAACGATCCTTGTATGTGTTGTTGAAGTAAACGTTTGTATTGTATATTGAATTTTGCATATCACCGAAATATATATTAAGCATACATCATCACCTCACAGTTATTATCCGTCAAATATAAAATAAAATACATTTGCGCATTTGATTCACAGGAAAATTATACCACATATCCCCCGCATATGTCAAGGAAAATTTGCACCTGTTTTCCGGGAAAATCCGGTAAAGCGGCAAGAAAACATGTTCGATTGTTTTTCCTGTGAACAGATAAAAATCACATAGTACTTTTTGAAAAATATTCCAAAAATCCCTTGATTTTTTAAACGGAATATGTTACAATATAATAAAATATTTCCCGAAAAATTCACAGGCAAGTGAATAAAAAAATAAAAAGGAGTAGAATTCTATGAACCCAAGAATCGGCATAAGACCCGTCATTGACGGCAGACAATTCGGCATAAGGGAATCCCTAGAGACCCAGACCATGAATATGGCAAAGGCAGCGAAAAAGCTCATTGAGGAAAACCTGCGGTATTACGACGGAACGGCTGTAGAGTGCGTTATTGCCCCCTGCACTATCGGCGGAGGCGCAGAGGCGTACAAGGCAGAGGAATTTTTCAGCACCCGGAACGTTTGCGCTACCCTGTCCGTGACCCCCTGCTGGTGCTACGGCATGGAGACCATGGACACGAATCCCATGACCATAAAGGCGGTCTGGGGCTTTAACGGCACGGAGCGCCCGGGGGCTGTGTACCTTGCGGCTGTCATGGCTGCCCATGCCCAGAAAGGGCTGCCCGCTTTTGCAATTTACGGCAGGGACGTTCAGGATGCGGACGATACCTCAATCCCCGAGGATGTAAAGGAAAAGATACTCCGCTTTGCCCGCTGCGCCGTGGCGGCAGGGTCTATGAGAAACAAGGCATATGTGGGTATAGGCGGCGTTGCCATGGGCATAGGCGGCTCTTACTGCAATGCGGATTTTATGCAGCATTATCTGGGCATTCGTCCCGAGTGGGTGGATATGACGGAGATATTGCGGAGGATAAAGCTGAACATTTTCGATAAGGATGAATATGAAAAGGCACTTAGCTGGACAAAGGCAAACTGCCCCGAGGGCATGGATATAAACGAGGGCGCAAACCCCGGAAACCCCGATGTTATGAGCAAGGAGGAGCAGTGGGAATTCTGCGTTAAGATGACCCTTATAATCCGTGACATAATGCTGGGGAATGAAAAGCTGGACGAAATGGGCTGGCACGAGGAAGCAAGAGGCAGGAACGCTATTTTCGGCGGCTTCCAGGGACAGCGGCAGTGGACGGACTGGCTGCCCAACGCCGATTTTGCCGAGTCTATACTTAACACCACCTTTGACTGGCGTGGGAATAAACGCCCCATGTGCCTTGCCACGGAAAACGACGGCCTTAACGGCGCTGCCATGCTTTTCGGGAATCTGCTGACGGGGGCGGCTTCCGTCTTTGCGGACGTGCGCACCTACTGGAGTCCCGAGGCGGTTGAGCGTGTAACGGGGATACGTCCCACGGGAATAGCCGAAAACGGATTTATCCACCTGATAAATTCGGGCGCTGCCGCTCTTGACGGCACAGGCCTTGCAAAGAACGGCAAGGGCGAGGGAGTAATGAAGCCCTGGTGGGACGTTACCGAAGAGGACAAGAAGAGCATTCTTGGCGGCGCAGACTGGTGCCAGGCAAATCTCGGGTACTTCAGAGGCGGCGGATATTCCTCCCATTTCAGAACGCAGGCTCAAATGCCCGTTACCATGGTGCGCCTTAACATAATCGACGGCATAGGTCCTGTGCTTCAGCTTGCGGAGGGCTTTACTGCGGTGCTTCCCGAGGAGATACACAAGCCTCTCGATATGCGCACCGACAAGACATGGCCTACCACCTGGTTCGTGCCGAGGCTTGACACCGGCAAGGCGGCATTCAAGGACGTTTACTCGGTAATGGCAAACTGGGGCGCAAACCACGGCGCATTCGTTTACGGTCATGTGGGCAAGGACCTTATCACTCTCGCTTCCATGCTGCGTATTCCCGTGGCAATGCACAATGTTCCCGAGACGGAAATATACCGTCCTCACGCCTGGAGCGCTTTCGGCACAGCTGACCCCGAGGGTGCGGATTACAGGGCTTGTGCGGCATACGGCTCTATGTATTGATCAGAGGTGAGAAGTAAGAGGTTAGATTTAAAGCCTCATATTATGTGTTTTATCCCCCGGGCTTTGCGGTTCGGGGGAATTTTTTTAAATTCTCTTGACAATACGCATAATGCGTGTTATAATATATTCAAGAGGTGAAGTTTGAAAGTTACAGGAAATCCCCTGAGCTTCAACGTATTTTTGATGTACAAGATTAAGTAAAGGAGCTCAAAAATATGACAGCCAAGGAAATTTTAAAAAAGCTCAAAAATGACGGCTGGGTAGAGAAAGGCCAGAAAGGCTCGCATCGCCATTTTGTGCACCCCTCAAAATCGGGCAAAATAACAGTGCCGATACACGGCGGTGACCTGAAACCCAAAGTAGCCGATTCAATACTGAAACAAGCGGGGCTGAAATGACTGTCCCATTCCCTTTGAAATTTGAAAGGAGATAACTTATGAAACTGACCTATCCTGCGTGCCTTTATCCCGATGACGGCGGATATGCTGTTATCGTTCCCGATCTGCCCGGCTGTGTGACCCAGGGCAGTTCGCTCGAGGAAGCTCTCGAAATGGCAATAGACGCTGCAAGCGGTTGGATCTTAGACGAACTTGAAAGCGGTGAAAAGCCGCCTAAAGCCTCCGATCCGCAAAATGTAAAGCCCGATGAATACCCCAATGGATTTATCGGCATGCTGCTGCTCGATATAGACAGCTACGCCGAAAAATACGGCAAAAAGGCTGTCCGCAAGAATTGCACCATTCCTGCATGGCTCAATACCGCTGCCGAGCTTCAGAATGTGAATTTTTCACAAGTGCTTCAGGACGCCCTTGTTGACAAACTGCACCTTGCATAAAACGGTAAGATAGGAGAGCGCAGTTTGAAATCTGCAGGGAATCCCCTAAGTTTCAGCGTACCTTTGGTGTGAAAGTCTGATTAACGGAGTGGAAAAAATGACGAATAAAAAAATCCCATTAAAACGGTCGGTAATTATTTTGCTTACATCCCTGACAGCAGCGGCTTCGCTGATATCCGCTGCCGTAATCGCAGGATTGTGCAGCATCGTTACGCTCCTTATTTCATCTGTCTTTTTCGGAGTGATCTTTTACTTTTGCCTCAGATCGTCCCGGTTGTCCGATATTATTTTAAAATATATTTTATCCGGCGCTTTTGCGTTTGTGCTTTTTAAGTTCATTTGGGACAATGATTTGTTTTACAAATTATTTTTAAGAAAATTTTACGAATACGGCGCACCCAATGCAGGGACGGGATTTACGGTATTGGTGTCCTTTGGAATAAATATTTTTACTTCCATTGTTATTTTTCTTGTTTTGTTTTTGGTAAAATGGTTAAAACCGAATTCAAATAATTAACGTTAACTGTATCTGGCAACATAAAAATCTGATTTTATATACAGCAAGAGGGCGGAAAGTCTGTTTTCCGCCCTCTTGTATTATTTTATTTGACCGCCCTTTTGACCTTGCTTACTATGGTCTTGTCGTTCTCGTAAGTCAACAGTGTGGCGGCGTGGCAGATGTCCACCCACCGCACCTCGGCGATCTCATCTGCCTGTGGGGTGCAGTCAAAGCTTCTTGCCATTGCTATGAAATACACCACTTCCTTGCGGGTGTCTTTGCGGGGAAAATAGGTGACGGTCTCCCTGAAAGTGGGGTCAAGCAGAATGTCTATCCCCGTTTCCTCCTTTACCTCCCGCAAGGCGGTTTCTTCCTCGCTCTCCATCGCCTCCATATGCCCCTTGGGAAAGGACCAGTGACCGCTGTTGATGTGCTTTATAAGCAGTATTTCCGTGTTCCCGTGGTGCTTGCGGTATACTATAGCCCCGCAGGACTTTTCAAAGGTCATATATGTACAGCATCTCCCTTGACTAAAAAATTTCCCGAAAAGCTGCCGTTTTATCTGCACTTTTCTATTAAACAAACGTCAGCCTGTATTTATATAATTATAACATATTTTATCCAACTTGTCAGCAAATATTTATAAACAATATAAAAAAATTACGCTTTGTTTTAGAGTGCGTAATTTTTTTGTAATATTTTAACATTCTGAACGGGTAACCAATTGTTTCAAGGCAGTCCCGCTTCTTATCCGACAGACAGAGATAATGCAGAAAATCTCAGCTTCCCGTCCTGATCTCACGGGACTTTCTTTTCAGTGCTTCACGGTCTATCCCATTTGTCTTTATGTATTCCACAACCGCCGCCTCACGCTTTTTCTGCGTTTCCTCCAAAGAAAGAGGCGGCACACCCTTATTCGCCATTCTGTCCTTCCATTCCTGCTGCATAACAGCCCTTGTCGCCAGTGTCTGCTCGTTTCTGCTAATGATATTTTCCATATATTCATCAAGACTTGCATTAAGCTCGCCGTATTCATCCTCGGTAAATTTTCCCGCCTTGTAAGCCTCGTCAAGGTTTTTGCCGATATTTCCGAAATGCTGCGCCATCCGCTCATCGGTCATTCCCGCCGAGGACATAACAATAACGGGACAGTCGGGTCTGCCCGCAAAAAGCTCGGTAATGCTGCCCGTATAGCTGCCGCCGTTTTCGCCGCTGCCTGCAGCAGTATTGTCGCTGTTGTTTGCAATATCATTGTCCGCAAGAATGCCGTAAATGTCACTGCGGCTCATATTCACGGTAATGCTGCGGCAGCCCTCTGTATAAATGGAAAGCGCCTTTTTAATGCCGCCCGCCTGTTCCGTATTCATACAAAAATTCCTCCAATCGGAAATTTATTCCTGTTCCATTATACCACTTTAAAATAAATTTGTCAAGTATCATAAAAATATAAATTGCCGACCCGAAAAATCCGCTGCAAGGACATCTCCCTGCAGCGGTCCGCTATATCTTTTTCATAAGCGCATAACTTATGATTCCCCGTTCCCGCACTCGACAAATTCCCCGCCGCAAAGCTTGTATACCGTTTTTGTTTTTTGGCAGAAGTCGTGAGGCCCCGGTAACTTGAGCGCACACAGCTGTGCAGGTATAGATTTTTTGAAATCCGTCTCGGTTGCTTCCGATTTGAATTTATGATTATTTGCACATCTCATAAACCGGTCATATGTTACATCGCCGTCGGCCAAATCTCCCATATAAAGATCGTCAATCAGACCCTTATAATCGGAAATACGGTCATCAGGCGGGTTTACCTTGAATATCTTTTTGAAAATCTCCTCCGTCAGAATATTTAAAAAAGCATTTGTGTATTCGCTTGTATCATCGCCGAGATATTCTTCATAATTCGTCAGAATGCGGTTCTCGTAATCTATTTCTTCGGAAAATTCCTCTCCGCTGTTATCCCAGCAGACGCTGTAACGGATATAGACACCTGCGTCGGGATTATTGATTGCAAACCTCCGGCACATTAAGTCTAAGTCGGGACTGAAAGGTTCTTCAAATCTGTCCCAGATGTCAAGGTTACTATCCAGTTCGTCCACAGTCAGCTTATCGGTGTAAAAATTGTTATAGCAGTTCACAAACGCCTCCTCATAACCCTCGCTTACACTAATGTACATTTCTCCTATTTCACAAGCCATAATTATTTCCTCCTTAAATTGTTTTGATATTTTCCCACGCCCCCGATAATTCCCCTGTTTTCATAATAATTATAACATACAGGGTAGACAGAATGTGTCATTGCGGCGTTATTAAAAATATTTCCGGAAATAATTTCCGGCTTTTTAAATTATACCGTCAGACCTATTCCTATTTGTTCAGAACCATAAATTCGGGGTATTCATCTTCGGAGGTCAGGTCATATTTCGACGAAAAAAGGCTTCTTGAAAAAGAGTAGACATATTCATTATTGCGCTCATTGTCTATGACAGTAATATCAAGAAATGTACAAAGCTCCCGTAAACTGAGGGGTGCGACGACCTCAGCCATAATTCTGCAGCTTTCCGTATTTCTGATAATACCGATGCTCGCAAGCTCGGGATCATCAGGCGCCCCGCTGTATATCGGCAGGTATATATATTCCCCCTCATACACGCAAAAGCCGGTGTAATAACTGCTCTCCTGCGGCTCAAAAATCTTGTCGAATGCCAGCAGTCTGCCGTCCTCGGAAAAGCCGTAAACATAATTTGCACCTTGGAACGTTTTGCAAAAATGTCCCGGACTTTTCCTTACCACCTTTCTGTACAATTTGCTTTCGCCCCAGAAATACCTTCCCGTGGGATAGGAAGTCCCGCCCGCCGAATATTTTACGTCCCCGGCATTTTCATAAAAATTCCTTTGCAATTCAAAATAGGCTTTTCTGTATTTACGGTAAAGTATATCCGCCTGTTCATATATTTGTGCGATCTCCTTTATTGTGAGCATAGTCCGCCGCCTTTCCGAACTTTTTTATATACATATTTTACCATATTATCTCACAGCTGTCAATCGGATTTGTTCAAAGAAAAAAATCCCCCCGAAAAAAACGGGAGGATATGTTTCATTTTCTTGCCTCTTGCTTCTTATTCTCCTGCCTCCGGCAGCGTATACCGTTCCGCAGCAAACTTGTAATATTTGTAGGGTACGAAATACCCCTGCTCATGCTGACAAACAGGGCAAGCCTTGGGAACATTTTTCCCCTTGTAAATATGCCCGCAGTTAAGGCATATCCATTCGGTGTCCTCATCTCCCGTGAACATTCTGCTCTGCTCGATAAGCTCGGCAAAGCAGGCGAAACGGTCGCCGTGTTCCTTTTCAATAAGGGCAATTTTTTCAAAGGAATAGGCAATGTCAATAAATCCCTCGTCCTTTGCCACACGGGCAAATTCGGGATAAACGCTTTCGTATTCCTCATACTCGTTATGCTGCGCCGACCGAAGCAGCTCTTCTATCTTATCAAAATTGTCCACGGGATAAGCCGCTTGGTCAATGACAATATTGCTGCCGTTTGCCTGCTTTAAGTGGTTGTAGAAAATTTCCGCATGAGCCTTTTCCTGATTGGCGGTAAAGGTGAAAATGTTGTAAAGGAACCGGCAGCCCATTTTCTTCGCCTTATCCGCAGCAAAGGTGTAGCGGTTTCTCGCCTGGCTCTCACCCGCAAAGGCACGCATAAGATTTTCTCTTGTTTTGCTTTCGGTAAAATTCACCGACATAAGATCATCTCCCGAATATATTTTTAAGCACGGCTTTTCCCCGAATGTCTTGGGATTTTGCCGATAATTCTCCGTATTAGTTTTTACCGGATAAGCTTAAATATACAAAGAAAATCCGTACGGTTTTAAACAGCCGAAATTAAAAAAACCAAAAGAATTGACAGGCGCAGGGAAAAATGGTATAATAAGGATACGGAAGGAGTGCTGTGTTATGAACGTTAAAGTCAACGGTAAAATTGCGGCGGCAGTTACGGCCATAATTTGTCTGATAATATTATTGCTTGCAAATGCAGATATAGATTACTCATTTGATCCGAATACAGTTATACTGCGCACCGAGGGCGGTGAAATGACCCTTGATGTGAATGCGCTGCAGATTGCCGACGACCGTGGCTCTGACCGTGAAGTCAAATATTCAAAGCAGCTATGCAGAATGAAAAACCTGACATCTCTTAATCTTATATGTGAAAATGAACTGAGTTTTCTGAATGAATTTCAAAGCCTGGAAAAATTACGTCTGGAATTTGACAATAATACGGAGCTTTTGGAAACCCTGCCTTATATGCCGGATTTACGTGAATTGACGATCTCTTCATTTGACAGCGAGGTTATTCTGGACCGGGCTTTTGCGGCTAATATTCCGAATGCGGAGGTCTTGTGGATATGCGCACCTATGGAAAATAATTTTTCGGCTTTATCGGGGCTGACCAAATTAACGGAGATACGGTATTTCCCGAGTTCCGAACGCAAATATGATAAAAAATTAGATGTTGACCTGACGGGGATAGATAAATTGCCTGCGCTTGAATATTTAAAAATAGATACTCCGACAGCCGTTGCGGGATATGAGCTTTTAAGCGGATGCGCCGTTCTGAAGAGGCTGGAAATTACCGTCAGCAGCTCCGATGAACTGAGGCTTGTTATGAATTTGGACAAAATTGAAAATCTGGAAGTGATACATTACGGTGATGAAGATATTTCATTGAATAACCGGACAGACAGGAATGTATCGGGCAATCTGAAAACGCTCACGTTAAGGAGAATAAATGTTGACAGCACCGATTTTATTTTTTCCATGCCGAACCTTACGAAATTGAATGTATGCAAGAACTGCATTTCCGAAGAAAATGTCAATGAACTGGAGGATATGGGTATAACGGTTTATCTTACGGATAATTAAATAAGGGCTTTCCGACGGGGCAAAATATTTTATGTCCAATCCTTTCTTTTGTACAAAAAAGCGCCGGTAACGGTAAATGCGACTGTAAGCGAGCCGAGAATAATAAGCTCCTTTCCATGCAGACTAAGGCCGTCTCCCGAGAAAATGCCCTGCATAAGATCGACGGCATAAGTCATAGGCAAAAAAACCGAAATCTTTTTTATTGTATCGGGGAACAGCATATCGGGCATTGTTGCTCCCGACAGGAACAGCATTACAAAATAAAAAAGATAGCAAAGCACGGACGTGCTTTTAAGATCACGTCCTATAGCCGTGAAAAGGAATCCCATAGAAAACATAGCCGCTGCGGAAAATAAAATTCCCGTGAAAACCCCGAAAAAATTGCCCTTGATCTGTATATGATAAACAAGCTTTCCGACAATAAGCAAAACGGAAATTCCTATAAGCGTCATGATAAGATTCACAAGTACCTGCGCTGCTATAATGCTTTTCTTTCCCGCAGGCGCAGCGTCAAATCTTTTGTAGATATTCTTTTCTTTACAGCCCGATAATGTCAAGGGCAAAGCCATAATCCCCGTCACACCCATTATCATGACGGAATATGCGGGGACGGAAATATCCATCATTCCCATATCCGCACCGTCGTAAACAGGTTCGTTTCCGTAGATGCCGCCGAATAAAAGAAGCATCATAACAGGGAACACAAGGGTAAAGAAAAACCCGAAAAAATCACGGGAAAATAACAGCATTTCCGTTTTGAGTATAACAGCAAATCTTTTCATAAAATTCCCTCCGTTGTAAGTCCGTTTGTTTTGGGTGCGATCATTAAATAAAGCTTTTCAAGGGGAGCGTTTTCAACCCATTCATCTTGCGGGACATGGCCTTTTACAAATCCCCGGAATTCATTCTGTGTTCCGAAAAACAGCTGCTCTCCTTTTTCCAGATAAAGAATTTTATCCGCAAGGGCTTCTGCCTCGTCAAGATAGTGGGAAACCATAATTATAGCCACGCCGCTCTTTCGTATATTTTTGAGGCCGGTCAGCATATTTTGCCGTACCTCAGGGTCAAGCCCCGTGGTGAGTTCGTCCAGCACCAGCAGCCTCGGACGTCCCATAAGGGCAAGTATAATGGATAGCCGCTGCTTTTCTCCGCCCGACAGCTTACTGACCGGGCGTTTTCTTTTTTCGTTAAGACTCATTTGCGTAAGCAGCAAATTCCAGTCGGCGGGTCTTTCATAAAAGGCTGCAAATAATCTGCACAGCTCCTCTACTCTGATTTTTGGTGGGTATTCCGCCTCCTGAAGTCCTACGCCCATTTCCTTATACACCTCGCTGCGGCAGATCCACGGGTCCTTTCCAAAGACGCTGACAGAGCCGCCTGAGGGCTTTCTCAGACCCTCTATGCACTCTACGGAAGAGGTTTTTCCCGAGCCGTTCTGTCCGATAACAGCCACTGCCTCTCCCGGCCTTACGGAAAAGGAAACATCCCGTACTGCGTGCAGTTTTTTATATGTCAGCTCAAGATTTTTTACCTGTACTATTTCCTGTGACATAAGTGTTACCTCCTGTGTTTTTTATGGAAACGCTGACATCCCTTACCATAAGGATTTGCAAAGGTATGTAATTTGAAAAAGCGATTTAATCAGCAGTTCCTTATGTTTTATTTTACCGCTGTTTTCGGAGCAAAGCAATAGGTTTTGACCGAGCGGCAGGCTTTTATGTTTAAAAGGTCGGATTTTATGTTCCAAATGCATGAAATTTTTATTTTTTTATGTTATAATTATTTCAGGAAGGAGATGCATCTATGAAGGTTGAATGCAATATCAGCCCGGAGCATAAAGAACCCTATGCCGTTCTTTATATAAACAAAATGACCGAGACGGTAGCGGAAATAATTTCCATGCTGGAAAAGGAAAATGCGGATTCTCCCGTATTGACGGCGGTCATGCTGACGGCGGTCAGGAACAGAAAAACATATTTTATCAAACCGGAGGATATATCCATAGTGCGTACCGAGGGCAGGGAGATAGTCTGCTATGACAAACCGAAAAACAGATACGTACTGGGCAAGCCTCTGTATGAGCTGGAAAGCATACTTGATATTGGTTTTGTACGCATTTCAAAATCGGCGATCGTCAATATAAGTCAGATAGACCATGTCGAGGCAAGCTTTAACGGAACCATGGAACTGGTGATGAAAAACGGCATTACCGATTATATTTCAAGAAGCTTTCGCAAGGGCTTTAAAGAAAGGCTGGGATTATAGTGAAGCATATGCTTAAATTAGCGGTCAAATATATTTTATACGGTATCTCGATCGGCTGTACTTTTTTTGTTATCATGTGTTTGTCCTACTCTGTGGGGGGCGGAGAAGATTTGCTGATGCAGATATTCGAGGATTTTACAAGGCAGTCTGTAGGCGCTATGCTTGTGGGCATTGCCTGCGGCGGCACGGCTGTTGTTTATCAGTTTGACCGTCCCTCTTATTTCCGGAAAACAATAATACATTTTTGCGTCGGTATGAGCGTTTTTTATCTTGTGGCAATTCATTTGGGCTGGATACCTTTTTATCCCGACAGAAAAATAATTACGGTTTTGCAGTTTTTATTCTCATGCGGGATTTTTATGGCGATCTGGTTTTGCTTTTATTTGTTTAACAGGAATGAAGCAAAAATGATAAATAAAAAGCTTAAAGAGCTTGGACAGGATGATATCTCCGATGAAAGCTGATGTATGTGCATTCCTTAAATAATTGACCTTGACATTATATGTAAAATGCGCTATAATAAAATCACAAGAAAACGGCGGACATGTTCAAAAAACATCTTGATTTTTTCGGGAGAATATGGTAAAATAAATATAACAGGACATAAAAAGGGGATATCAAATGAAAACTACGGCTAAAACAAATGACAAAAAGCAGCTGCGGCAGGAGGACATAGAGCGGATAAAAAAGCTTCGGCCCATGGATGACGATTTTCTGCGGGAACTGCTGCGGGATAATCTGCCCCTTACACGGGAAATTCTCAGGATCATTATGCAAAAGGACGATCTTATTCTGCTCAAAGCCCAGCCTCAGTATGACCTGAAGCGCTCCTCGGGAGCAAGGGGACTTTGCCTTGACGTCTGGGCGAAGGACAGCAATGAACGGATATACAATCTGGAGATACAGCGGCGGGACGGCGGTGCGGAGCCTCACAGGGCAAGGTATCACTCGGCTGCGCTGGATGTTGACAATCTGCGAAAGGGTCAGGATTTTGAAATGCTGCCGGACACTTATGTAATTTTCATAACCGAGAATGACATTTTCGGAAAGGGTGCGGCATTTTATAATATCGAGCGGACAAATTCCGTCACGGGAGAGCCCTTTAACGACGGCGAGCATATTATGTACGTGAACGGGGCATACAGCGGAGATTCGGATATAGGCAGGCTTATGCATGACTTCCGCTGCGCCGACCCCGACGAAATGTACAATGAAATGCTTGCGGAAAAAACACGCTACCTGAAAGAAAGCACGAAAGGACTGAATAGGATGTGTAAGATAATAGAGGATTATATGCAGGAAGTATCGGAAAAGGTTGCAAAGGAATCAAAACAAGAAATTGCCCGTAATATGATAAATGACGGTATGGATAACAACGCTATTGCAAGGTTAACGGGTCTGACTATAGAGGAAATACAGAAAATTGCCGAGGAAAAAGGCCTTGTGCCGGTATGATACCGATATTTAAAGTCATTCAAGACTTTGACATTATATAAGCTATCCTAAAAAGGAGTGAGCAAAAATGCCCATGAATCCCAACAATCCCGCCAATATATACGCTCCCACGGGAGCGGCGACCGCAAAGGCAGTGCCCGATAAAGCCCCCGATTTCGGAGATTTTCTCAATGCCGCCGCAGAAAAGCAGCAGGACAGACTGCCCGAAAACCGTCCCCCGGAAAAGGTGAAGCGTGTTTACTCCATGAGCCCGGGGCAGAAAAAAAGTCTGCGGAAAAAATACGGAAACGCCAGATTTTCCCGCTTTGAAATAGTAATTGACAGGGACAGGATATATTGCAGCGACCCCATTCTTACCGAGTTTACCCGAAAGCTTTGGGAAATGGGTATGCTGACCCCGGAGGAGGCGGAGCTGGGGGCGGGCAAGCGTCCGCTGCCAAGGGATGTGTTTACCGCCAGACGCCATGAGAAGGATGATGAGAACGGCAGCGCACTTATATCCGCAGGGCATGACTATCTGTATGACAACAGCGGCTGGATAGACCTGCTTTATCCCAGAAAGCTCCCCGAGAACGTAGGCGATTATTTTGCCCATCAGGAGATCGTCCTCAACACTCTGCGTATTTACCTGTCCAACCCCACGGCTGCCATTTCCTTATGGGGAGAATATTTTGCCTTTGACCCGTTCCAGATAAAGGAATGCCTTGCTGCGGTGCAGAAAATTTCCTCCCTTTGGGCGGACACCGCAATGAAGGACAAGGGTGCGCTTTATTCCAAAAAACGCACATTTTACCGTGAACGTTCCACGGGTGAAAATATCGGAAATATCATTGACACAAAGCTTCCCGTGCGGGGCGATCCCGAGCCTTACGGCAATGCTTCCCGGGGCGGGCGGGGGCCTGAAATGCCGGGGCGGAATACGGCCGATCTGCGCAGGGATGTTCCCGGTGAAATGGTTTCGGAAAAAAGCGCTTATACGAGCGGTTCGGATGTTCAGAACAGATCGGGCCGGGATATTTCCCGTGAAAATGCTTCCCAAAGTGAGCGTGAGGTTCAGAATAAACCTTATCTTAATATTCCAAATGAAAACATTCCGCAAAAGGGCGGCAATTCTTCCAAGGCTGCCCCGCAAGGCAGGGCTGTGTCCTCGGACAGTGCAAATTCCTTTGAGCAGATCTCCTGGGATGAAAACGACGCCGCAGACAATTCCTTTGAGGAAATATCGTGGGACGATACCCCGAAAGGCAAGGTCAGCAATTCGGGCAGCAGCTCCGTTTCAAAACCCGGTGCAGGCTCATTTGGCAGCGTTCCTCAAAGGGCTTCTCAAGGCTCTTCGGGTCATATTTCCCAAACGCCTGTTTCCCGAAATACGGCAGGCGGCGTTAATGCACCCCATAAAAATAATCTCGGGAGCAATTACACGGCAGGCGCTTCCGCAAACGCTCCGAAGGGCAGCGTAAATTCTTATGAAATGCCCTCGGAAAACAGTGACGCATTCCGTGAGGTATCCCTTGATGAAGCGGCGGGGAAAGAAAGCGCAGCAAGCAATGGCAATGCAAGCAATGCCCCTGCAAATAATGTTCCTTTTAAGGAGATACCCCGTGACCCTATAGTTCACCACGGGGCGGCAGGCAGGGCAAAGGCATACCGTGAGATCCCCGGGGAGCGTTCGGGGCGTATTGAGCCGACTCCCGAGCCTTACAGAGAGCCTGCCCAAAAGGAAAAAACGGGGCATTCCCAAAATCCGGGACATTCACCCAAGGAACTGCTCAAAACTCCCCGCAAAGAAACTCCGAACGGTAAGCAAGAGAAGCCCGCTCTCAGGGAAGCAGGCACGGTAGCTGCTTATCAGGAGATGATCAGAGAGCGGAACGCCCGCAGAAAAGGGGAGAAATAAGCGAATCTGTATTGAACCTGGGTATGCTTACGGTAATATTAAACGGGATATGCCGAACCGCTCGGTTCGATATAATAAGTTAATTTTTTATGATAAAATATATCAAACAGCCTACGGAATATTTGTGCGGACAGGCGTGCGCAGCAATGCCGGCAAATGTTTCTGTGGATGAGGTAATAAAAGTTATAAATAATGACAAGGGTACGGGAAAAAGGAACTTGCAGCCGCATTGGAGCATTTCGGCATTTCCTGTGCAAAAACAATGACGAAAGCAGACAATAATACCAAGCTTCCCGATACATGCATATTAAAGGTTTTGCTCCCCAAATACGGTCACCGGGTCTTATATCACAAGGGCAAATATTATGATCCCGAATTCGGATTGCTTGATGAACTGTATCCCAAGGAACGGATACAGTCATATTGGGAAATTTATATTTGACCGGTGAGAATGGGAGCGGCTATGCAAATTACGGTTTGTCGGGTAATTATCCGCTGCGGGCAGCTGCCTGCGTTGTCGGTTTGGCAAAAATATTTTGAGAAGATTAAGGAGGAAAAGTTATGGCAAAGAAGAGAAAGACGCTTCCGGATGATCTTCAGGAAATAATAGACAGCAGCGATATTGAACGGTTCAAGGCGGTTTTTGACAAATGTGAAATATCTGCAACAAATCGTGGAAAGACAGCGGCAAATGTATTTACGTACAAAAATCTCACTGTCGGGCATATATGCTTCCTTGCCGAGAACGGTATCGACCTTAACGCCGATTCGGGCTGGGGAAAAACTCCTGCAGCTTTTCTTGCGGATGATATAGATCTGCTGAAATGCCTGATAGAGCACGGAGCGGATATTGAGCATGCAGTGGACGAACTTCACGGCAATGCACTGTTCATATGTGCCTGGACGCACAGAGCAAAGGCAGTTGAAAATCTTCTTGCCTGCGGCGCCGACCCCGAGCCCTGTGGAGGGTGGGAGAAGAATACTGCTCTTGATGAGGCTCTTCGGTGCAGCAGAGGTATAGATACGGTCAATATGGTGCGCATTGCAAAAGCGCTGCTTGCGGCAGGGGCAAAGCCTTCCGATAAAACATCCGGATATGTTACGAGGATAGGGGAGGATTTTGAGTTTCACCGCCCCGGTTTTAATCCCGAATATGTAGACGAATACAGCCGTGCGCTTGATGAGCTGTACTCGGTTTTCAAGGTAACGCCGGTTCCGAGGCGTGTTGTTTATGACGGAAAAACACCCATTACGGTGAGCGGCAAAACGTGGCAGGAACAGTATGACGAGCTTTGGAAGCTTCTTGTGCCGGGCAGCGGTCATGCAAACACGGTGCAGGGTGAGGTCATTCGCATAATGGGCAGGATCACGAATGAGCTCCTTGACAACGGGGGCATAAACTGGGACGGTGAGTACAGCAAAATGGCCGCTGCTCTGCCTGCATATTTTCGTACAGCGGAGGGCGGGACTGCCGAAAAAGCCTGTGCGCTTGCTGCGAAAATATCGCCGAAGAGCGGTGAGGATCTGCTTTATCCGCTGACCGAAACCGCTGTCAAATGGGTGCTTGAAAACAATGAGCCTGCTGCGCTGAATACTGTGGATTACAAGCGCTGAGATTATTTCCGATGTTTCATTTGCCCTTGGATTATTACATTCCGCACCCCTTGACAATCTCGGAAAAATATGCTATAATATCTACAGAATACAGAAACAGCAATGATACATAAAATAATATATTAAACAGCAGCTATCTGTAAAATTATCAAAACGGGAATACGGTTTTAAAAGCAAAAAGCGAGGCATTAAAGTTTTTTATATCTTGCCTCTTGCTTCTTGCCTCTAAAAGCCGAAACGTAAAGCAAATCCAAAATCTCACTCTAAAAGGAGGCGTTTATTTATGGGCATTTCACCTATAAGCACAGGCAGCGGCGGATTTGAAAGCTACGGACAAAGCGGCGGCGGGATAGGCGCTGTCCCGAATAAAATTTCAAATCTGCAAAAGCAGAAAGAGGATTACGAAAAGGCAATGGAGAAGTCCTCCGACCCTAACGTTACAGGTACATTGCAGGGGAAGATCGAGGGCTTGGAGCGGCGTATAGACACGTTGAAAAAGCGCCTTGAAAAGCTGGAGGATGAGGAAAACAACGGCGAGTGCCAGACCTGCAAGAACAGAAAATATCAGGACGGCTCGAACGACCCGGGTGTATCCTTCAAAAGCGCTACGAAGATAAGCCCCGAGGCGGCGGCTTCTGCGGTGCGGGGGCACGAAATGGAGCACGTTTACCGCAACAGGGCTGCGGCGGCACGTGAGGGCAAGGAGATAGTGAGCCAGAGCGTTGTTATTAAATCCGCTATCTGCCCCGAATGCGGGAAGGCTTATGTTTCCGGCGGCGAGACTAAGACGGTCACCAGGACAAAGCCCGAGGATAAATTTAACGTTGGCACCCGTGAGAACGACCCCACGGCTGTCGGAGGAATGTTTGATAAGGTAGCCTAATAGATGCAAGAGTTTTCAGAGGCAAGAAGCAAGAGGTTTGCGAGACCTGTGTTGTGACGGGTTTTGCGGGGCTCTTGTTTTTTTTATTTTTATTAAAAATAATTTTTCCAAACCTCTTGACAAATCAAAATGTATAATATATAATTAAAACATACCGACAGTCGGTTTTTAATTAGGGAGATGTAAGGTTTGAAAATTGCAGAAAATCCCCTAAGCTTTAATGTATTTTTGATGTACAAAATAAAATAAAGGAGCTTAAAATATGAATCAGGAAGAAAAATCAATGCAGTCAAGGGAAAAAATTCTGGCGGCGGCGGGAGAGGTATTTGCCCAAAAAGGCTTTGACGCTGCGACTATGCGGGATATAACGGAAAAATGCGGTATGTCCAAGGGGGCTGTATATCATCATTTTAAGTCTAAGGAGGAAATTATGCAGTCGATCGGAGACAGGATGTTTTTTGAAAACAATCCCTTTGAGGCAGTTAAAATGCGCACCGATCTGAACGGTCTGCAAAAAATAAAGGAACTGCTGAAAATTGGCAGTGCGGATAAAGAGCGGAATGAAATGAATGCTATGGCTGTGCCCATATTAAAAGACCCACATATTTTAGCCGCTGCCCTGAGCGCAAACAGAAAGATACTTACTCCCTTATGGTTTGAGCTGCTTGAAGAGGGAAAGCGGGACGGCTCGATAAAAACCGAATATACAAGGGAACTTTCCGAATTGCTGCCCCTTATTAATTTTTGGCTTATGCCCTCGGTTTTCCCCGCATCCGCCGATGAAATAAGGCATAAATACAGCTTTATCATTCAAGCGCTTGAAAAAATGGGACTGCCTCTCGGAGATGATGAGGAACTGGAAAATATTGCCGATAAATTTATCGGTGATATTTCACCCAAATAATTTTTATGGGAGGACAAAGTTTGAAGGTTATAGGGAATCCCCTAAGTTTCAGTGTATTTTTGGTATACGAAATCAAGTAAAGGAGCTCAAAAAAATGGAAAACAAAAAATACGAATTAAGGTGGATATGGGAAAAAACAAAAAAGTGCAGACCTCAAATGATAATTTATACTGTGCTGGTGCTGTGCATTCCCGTAATACAGCTGCTGTTTGCATATTTTATGAAGCTTTTTATTGACATTGCTGTGGGAAGCAGCGATATGTCTTTGTCGGATGTGGCTTTGTACAGCATTGTTTCTATCGCTGCGGGCGGAATTATAATGATGTTAAATTCGGTTCTTGCAAAAAACATATACGGTATTACGGAAAACACTTTGCGGACGGAGCTTATGAGCGTTATTATGTCACGGCGTCTGACGGATATTTCCAAAATCAGCGGCGGCGAGCTGCTCACAAGGCTAACAGCGGATATTGAGACAGTAAGCAGGTGCTGCATAAATATTGCGGAAAATATGATAGGCGGTTTATTTTCGGCTTTGTTGGCGGCGGCGGCACTTTTCTTTCTCAATTTCAGAATTGCGCTGATACTTATTGTTTCAATGCCGCTCACGGCGTTTCTTATGGGCTTGTTAACGCCGAAGATACAAAAGGTCAGCGCCTCGGACAAGCGCTGCGATGAAATAAACCGTAATATAATGCAGGAAAATCTTAACAGGATAATTCTGATAAAAACATATTCCATGCAGGGCAAGGTTACCGAAAAAATAAATTCGTCATATAAAAATAAATTAAAAAGCGGTATGGTGCTGGGGGCATGGGAGGGTCTGGCTGTGTTTGCCGGTGCGCTTTCGGGAAACGTATTGTCGCTTGTTACTCTCGGACTGGGTTCGTATTTCGTTTTAACAAATAAAACAACGGTCGGAAGCCTGATAATGACGGTTCAGCTTCTGAATTATATAATAACCCCTCTGACAAAGTTTTCCGCAGCTGTTTCGGTCACGGGGCAGGCAATAGCTTCTTCCGAAAGAATAGGCGGGATATATGAACTGCCCTTTGAACAGGCGGACGATTCTGTGTTATCGGTAAATGCCCAAAGACTTTATGCGGAAAAATTATGCTTCTCATATGCACCCGGAGAAAATGTTCTTGAAAATATTGACCTGTCCTTCTCAAAGGGCACGTTAACGGGCATTACAGGAAAAAGCGGCAGCGGCAAAAGCACCTTGCTGAAACTGCTTATGGGACTTTATACGCCCCGAAGCGGCAGTGTCGGACTGGAGTATGATTCGGGAACTCTTTCGGGAAGCGATATTATAACGCATATTGCATATGTGCCGCCCGATAACTTTTTGTTTTCGGGAACAATAGCCGAAAATATCCTGATGTCGGAAGAAAATGCAGCCCCGGACAAAATACGTGAGGCGGCGTTAAGCGCCAATATATTGGATTTTATAGATTCAAGCCCCAAGGGCTTCGATACCGTATTGGGCGAGGGGGGAAATACCATATCGAGCGGTCAGGCGCAGAGGATTGCCATTGCACGGGCAATATACAAGAAAAGCAAGGTCTTTGTTTTTGACGAACCGACCGCAAATCTTGACAATGATTCGATCAAAAAATTTCAGGAGACTGTGAGAAAACTGGCTGAGGATAATATCTGCATTATTGTGTCCCATGAACCGTCAACCATTGAGATTTGCGATAAGGTGTATGTTCTGTCCGAGGGAAATGTAACCGAAAAAGCTTTGTCATACCGATAAGTTTTTTATGAAAAAAATTATAACGCCCGTTCCTTGAAAAATGAAGCCGCCGCCAAAAATATTCCCTTTATTTACAAATTATCAACCTTATCCTCTTGAAAAATTAATTGAAATAATATATAATAGAAATATTAACCTATAAGGAGGACTTAAATCATGTCAAAGAAACCCTACTACATTACCACACCTATTTACTACCCGTCCGCAAGCCCTCATATCGGGACTTGCTATACCACCGTGGCGTGCGACGCTATCGCCCGGTACAGACGAATGCAGGGTTATGATGTGATGTTCCTTACGGGTACGGACGAGCACGGTCTGAAAATTCAGCAGAAGGCCGATGAGAAGGGCATTTTGCCAAAGGAATATGTGGATGAGATAGTGGCGAATTTCAAAAAGCTCTGGTCGTTTATGAACATCAGCTACGACCACTATATCCGCACCACAGACGATTATCACATCAAAACCGTTCAGACCGTTTTCCGCCGCCTTTACGACAAGGGATATATCTACAAGGGCGAATATACGGGCAAATACTGCGTTCCCTGCGAAAGCTTCTGGACGTCTACGCAGCTGGACGAAAACGGCTGCTGCCCCGACTGTCACCGCCCTGTGACCGACGCTAAGGAGGAGGCGTATTTCTTCAAGCTCTCTCCCTTTGCGGACAGGCTGGAAAAGCTGCTGACAGAGACCGATTATCTGCAGCCCAAGAGCCGTGCCACAGAGCTTGTGAACAACTTTATAAAGCCCGGACTTGAAGATCTCTGCGTTTCCCGGACAACGTTCAATTGGGGCATTCCCGTGGATTTTGACGAGGGGCACGTGGTCTATGTTTGGGTGGACGCTCTTTCCAACTATATCTCCGCTCTGGGCTATGAGAACGACCGCCCCGATCTTATGGGCAAATTCTGGCCTGCGGATGTGCATATGGTGGCAAAGGATATTATGCGTTTCCATGCTATAATCTGGCCCGCTATGCTTATGGCGCTGGAGCTGCCCTTGCCGAAGCACCTGGCAGTTCACGGCTGGATAACCTTTAACGGGCAGAAAATGAGCAAGTCTCTGGGGAACGTTATCGACCCGATAGTTCTGGGCAACCGCTACGGCGCAGATGCGATCCGCTATCACATTCTCCGTGAAATGCCTTTGGGGGCGGACAGCAGCTTCTCCAACGAAATTATGATAAACCGCATTAACTCCGACCTGGCCAACGACCTGGGGAATCTTGTTTCCCGGACGGTGGCAATGGTGATAAAATATTTTGAGGGTACGCTGATCGAGGAAAGGGAGTCGCAGGCTATTGACAGCGAGCTTATTTCCATGGCACAGGCTCTGCGGGGCACTGTGGACGGGCTTATGGACGAGACCAAGCTCAGCGCCGCTTTAACGGAAATTTTCAAGGTAATTTCCCGTGCCAATAAATATATTGACGAGACCTCGCCATGGGTACTGGCAAAGGACGAGGGCAAGCGGGCAAGGCTGGCAAGCGTGCTGTACAATCTTCTGGAAAGCATAAGGATCTCCGCTTCACTGCTGTGTCCGTTTATGCCCACGGATATGCCGAAAATTTTTGAGCAGATAGGCGCTTGCGAAGCGGACGTTTCCTATGAAAATGCAGGGAAATTCGGCGTGCTTCCCGCAAATGTGACGGTGCATAAGGGTGATGTGCTTTACCCGAGAATCGATGCGGAGAAGGAAATTGAGGAGCTTAACGCTTTTGTGGCGAAGGAGAAGGCTGCAGGGGACAATGGCATTATTGCCGGCAATAATGCCTGCAATACTGCCCCTGAAAATGCCGCTGCAGAGCCTGTTGCGGGAATTATCGGTATAGAGGATTTCGGTAAGGTGGATATGCGTGTGGCGACGGTCAAGGCATGTGAAAAGATACCAAAGGCGAAGAAGCTTTTAAAGCTCACTCTTGATGACGGACTGGGCGGCAGACAGGTGGTATCGGGCATTGCCAAGTGGTATGAGCCGGAGGCGCTTATCGGTAAAAAGATCATTGTAGTGGCGAATCTTTCACCCGCAAAGCTGTGCGGCGTGGAGTCCCAGGGGATGATACTTGCGGCGGACGCAGGGGACGAGGTAAAGGTTATATTCCCCGATGAGAGCATTCCCAACGGGGCAAGGCTCAGCTGATAATATAGGAGAAAAGGCAGGGCGCAGAAAAAATCTGCACCCTGCCAGTTTTTCAGGATTTGCTTGTGTATTTATACGTTCGCTCAGTTCAGCAGCTTATCCAGTCTTGCTGCGATCTCCTTCAGGAACGTTTCCGTATCTACAGCCTGCTTATTGGGCAGCTTGCTCATTGCCGAAAGATTCTTGTCCATAATGCCGTCCTCCATGGTCTGCACGGAAGCCTTTTCCAGCTTATCGGCATATTCGCAGAGCGCAGGGATATTATCCAGCTCGCCCCTCTTGCGAAGTGCGCCCGACCATGCAAAGATAGTTGCAATGGGATTGGTGGAGGTCTTTTCACCCTTTAAATAATTGTAGTAATGACGTGTAACCGTGCCGTGTGCCGCCTCGTATTCGTAAACGCCGTCGGGGGAAACCAGAACCGAGGTCATAAGCCCCAGCGACCCGAACGCCGTTGCCAGCATATCCGACATAACATCGCCGTCATAGTTCTTGCACGCCCAGATAAATCCCCCCTCCGAGCGGATAACACGTGCAACCACGTCATCAATAAGCGTATAAAAATACTCTATCCCCGCAGCCTCAAACTTCGCCTTATACTCCGCCTCGTAGATCTCCGCAAAAATATCCTTGAAGCGGTGGTCATAGGTCTTGGAAATGGTGTCCTTTGAAGCAAACCACAGATCCTCCTTTGCGTCAAGGGCATAGTTAAAGCAAGCCCTTGCAAAGCTGCCTATGGAATCATCAAGATTGTGAACGCCCTGAACGATACCGTCGGAATTTTTAAAATCGTGAATAAGCGCCCTTGTTTCCTTGCCGTCCTTGTCGGTAATGACCAGCTCCGCCTTGCTGCCCTTTTCCGCTTTCAGCTCGGTGTTCTTGTAAATGTCGCCGTAAGCGTGACGGGCTATGGTAATGGGCTTTGTCCAGGTGGGAATGTAGGGGGTAATGCCGTTCACCAGAATGGGCTTTCTGAAAACTGTGCCGTCCAGAATGGCACGGATAGTTCCGTTGGGGGACTTCCACATTTCCTTCAGCTTATACTCCTCCACACGCTGTGCGTTGGGGGTAATTGTAGCGCACTTTACGGCAACGCCGTATTTTTTCGTGGCATTGGCGGAGTCGACCGTAACCTTGTCGTCTGTCTCATTCCTGTGCACCAGACCAAGGTCGTAATACTCGGTTTTAAGCTCCACATAAGGGTCGATGAGAATGTCCTTTATCATCTTCCAGATAACTCTGGTCATCTCGTCTCCGTCCATCTCCACCAAAGGAGTTGTCATTTGAATTTTTGCCATATTTCCATATCCTCTCTGTTTTTATTATATTCGGGCTGTCAATTGGTAAGCTTTATCGGGTAAGTTTACTTACCCTTTGACAGCAAAAATAACCTCTGCACTGTCGTCGGTAAATTCGTTCACCGCCGCCTCAAACATAGGGAAAATATCCTCCCTTTTGTTGCCGAAAGCGCCGCAGCCGAACGCCCCCAGGATTATAAGCCGAGGGCTTTTTGACATTGCCAGTGAAACGATCTTCTCAATACGCCTCTCCATTATTTTATTGGTCTTGTCCCTTGACATAAGGCAAACCGCCGCTTCATACCTGTTCACCGCAGGACAGGTGATAAAATCGCACAACACAGGGCTTTCAAGCTTCTCCCCCTCATCATTGCGGATTATCGGCACATTGCTTGAATATATCTGCCCGTCGGTGTAATCGGGAGTAAGGTGTCTGCGGTTTGCACTGTAGAATTCCTTTGCTTCCTTTATGGCGTAATAAAGCATAGACGCCCTGCACAGGGATTCCTCCTGGGCATTTCCGCCCATAATGTATGCGCCTCCGGGCACAAGCGCATTTGCAAAATTAAGCGCAATTGTATGCTTGCCTGTGTTTTGCAGAATGCAATCTATCGTGGACTGACTGCGGATATTTTCCGAAAGCACAAATTTTTCCCGCCGCCCACGTTTTACGGGATTGAAATCCGAAATATATTCCGACTGCATTTCGGGGAACTCGTGTTCTTCAAAATACCTGTCATTTTCACTTTTTATTTTCAAAAAATTCACAGTAAAACCTGTTCTCCTTTCAGACAGCGCAATCCCGAGGAAAACTTAAGTTTGCTTTTTGCCCCGATCGCCCGAACCCTTGTTTTTCACGGAGACCGCAGCCATAAGCCCGACCCCCGCACCGACCACGGTCATAGCGAATATCCACGGTAGGAGAGCACCGGAAAATCCGCCTATCGCCGTTCCAAGCGCAATGCCGCCGCAGCCGCCCGCCATTATAAGACGGGGCTTTTTGCGGCTGTCAGCAGCCTCTCCCAGGGATTTTAGCCGCAGAAGCCTTTCGCCGTTATCCCCCGAATCGGGGTCAAAGGAAGCCTCACGCAGCAGGTCACAGGGGAATTTATCGCACAGCCCGCAGTGTTCGTATCCCTTTACCGCAGCGCAGCGCACAATGTCGCAGTCTTCCCAAAGCCCTCCGCACCCGGGGCAGTCGTTTTCTTCGCCAAAGGGGCAGTCGTTGCAGTCCGCACCGCAAACGGCAAGGCTGCATTTTTCCGTGCTGTCCTCTTCGGGTTCATCAACCGGCGGGGCGGCGTGCAGCTCTGTTCTTGGGATATCCGTTATATCAAAGGGCTTGTAGGGTCGGGGCTTCGCCGCTTCTTCGGGCTCGTCCTTTTGGGACTGTTCATTTTCGGTTTGGATTTGTCCGTCATTTAATTGTTCATCCCGAACAGCCCCGGCGCTTGCCTCATCATCCGAATCATCGGATTTATCGGGCATTTGCTCCGTCGGTTCACTGCCCGTGATACCGCTCATCTCCCGAAAAAATTTCAGCGCATTTTCCGCCTCGTCCGAATCCGGCGGACTGTTTTCGGCCTTTGCGGCTGCTTTGGCAGACGTTTTTCCGGACGGCTTTTCCGGCGATTTTCCCGTACTGTTTTGAAAAGCCTCAACCTCCGGTTTATCGGGAGCTTGCGGCACTTGCGCACCCGTTACGCCGCTCATTTTCCTGAAAAAATCAAGCGCACTTTTCGCCTCGTCCGAATCCGTATTCGGCGGACTGTTTTCGGCCTTTGCGGCTGCTTTGGCAGACGTTTTTCCGGACGGCTTGTCGGGCGGTTTTACCGCATTGTTCTGAGAAGCCTCAACTTCCGATTTATCGGGAGTTTGCGGCATTTGCGCACCCGTTACGCCGCTCATTTTTCTGAAAAAATCAAGCGCACTTTTCGCCTCGTCCGAATCCGTATTCTGCGGACTGTTTTCGGCCTTTGCGGCTGCTTTGGCAGACGTTTTTGCGGACGGCTT
>CAZGAZ010000014.1:0-17649 GCA_964523835.1 uncultured Ruminococcus sp. | reverse complement strand
GCGGACTGTTTTCGGCCTTTGCGGCTGCTTTGGCAGACGTTTTTGCGGACGGCTTTTCCGGCAATTTTCCCGGCAATTGCACCGCATTGTTTCGGGAAGCCTCAACCCCCGGTTTATCGGGCATTTCCGCATCCGCAGCACCGCTCATTTCCCGAAAAAATTTCAGCGCATTCAAAGCCTTGCCCGGGTCGGCTGCCGATTGACCGTTCCGTGCATTTCCGACTGCCTTTGCCGCAGACCTTTCGGACAGCTTTTTCATAGCCTCGGGAGAAAATTCCACCCTGTCCTTGGGCAGCCCCGTATCATGCTCCGCAGACGGCTTATCGGGCATTTCCCGGGATAATTGCCGAGCCTGCCGGTCTGTTGCCTGCTCATTATCCCCGATACCCGCTGCCGCCCGCAGGACCCTTATGATATCGGAAATATCGGGATCTGTAGAGCCATTCCCGGGACTGCGGCTTTTGTCCTCAGCCATTATTTAAGGGATTCTCTGGTGTAGTCCAGCAGACCGCCCGCAAGGATAATATCTCTTGTTCTGCCCGTCAGCTCACAAAGCACGGGGATTTCGCAGCCCGCAGTCTCATTCTTCAGGGTAAGCTCGCAAGCGCCCGTTTCCACAGCCTTGCGAACGCCGCTTATGCGTAACTTGTCCCCCTGTGCAATCTTGTCATAATCCCCCTCGTTCACAAAGGTAAGAGGCAGAATGCCCGCATTTATAAGGTTAGCCCTGTGAATGCGTGCAAAGCTCTTTACAAGCACCGCCTTGACCCCCAGATACAAGGGCGCAAGCGCAGCGTGCTCTCTTGACGAGCCCTGACCGTAGTTCACGCCGCCGACGATAATGCTCTGTCCCATTTCCTTTGCTCTTGTGGGGAACTCCTCGTCGCAGACGGTAAAGCAGAAATTGGAAATTGCGGGAATGTTGGAGCGCAGGGGCAGTATCTTCGCACCCGCAGGCATAATGTGGTCGGTGGTTATGTTGTCGCCCACTTTAAGGGAGCAGCCGCAGCTTATATCCTCCGCCAAAGGCGCAGTTGCGGGGAAAGGTTTTATGTTCGGCCCTCTGAGTATCTCCACGCTGTCCATTTCGGATTCTGCGGCAGGAGGCACTATCATATTATCGTTTACGGTAAACTTCTCGGGCATTGTGAACTTAAACTCGCCCTCAATCTCCCTCGGGTCGGACAGCACGCCCTTTACAGCGGAAAATGCCGCCAGCTCGGGAGAAACAAGATAAACCTGTCCGTCCTTTGTGCCGCTTCGTCCCTCGAAATTTCTGTTGAATGTACGCAGGGAAATTCCCTTGGAATTGGGGGACTGACCCATTCCGATACAAGGCCCGCAGGCGCTTTCGAGAATTCTCGCACCTGCGTCTATCATAACAGCCAGCGCACCGTTTTCCGCCAGCATATTCAGCACCTGCTTCGAGCCGGGGGCTATGGACAGGGAAACGTCCGGGTGAACGGTCTTGCCCTTTAAAATATGAGCCACCTTCATCATATCCATAAGGGAGCTGTTGGTGCAAGAGCCGATACATACCTGGTCGATCTTCATTCCTTTCAGCTCATCCACAGTCTTTACATTGTCGGGGGAATGGGGACAAGCCGCCATGGGAACAAGGCTTGACAGGTCGATCTCCACCGTTTCATCATAAACAGCGTCGGGGTCTGCGGACAGAGCCACATACACATCCTCACGTCCCTGAGCAGCCAGAAACTGCCTTGTTATCTCATCGGAGGGGAAAATGGAGGTAGTCGCACCGAGCTCCGCACCCATATTTGTTATAGTGGCACGCTCGGGCACGGAAAGAGTGCCCACGCCCTCGCCGCAGTATTCAATGACCTTGCCCACGCCGCCTTTTACCGACAGCCTTCTGAGCACCTCCAGAATAACGTCCTTTGCGGATACCCAGCTGCCCAGCCTCCCCGTCAGCTCCACCTTAACGATCTTCGGATAGGTGATATAATAAGCGCCGCCGCCCATAGCGACTGCCACGTCAAGTCCTCCTGCGCCGATAGCGATCATGCCTATGCCGCCGCCTGTGGGAGTGTGGCTGTCCGAGCCGATAAGGGTCTTGCCTGGAGCGCCGAACCGCTCTAAGTGCACCTGATGACAAATGCCGTTGCCGGGGCGGGAAAAATAAATCCCATGCTTTTTGGCAACAGAGCCGATAAATCTGTGATCGTCGGCATTCTCAAAGCCCGACTGGAGGGTGTTGTGGTCAATATAAGCCACACTTCGCTCCGTGCGCACTCTGGGCACGCCCATTGCCTCAAATTCCAGATAAGCCATAGTTCCCGTAGCGTCCTGAGTAAGGGTCTGGTCGATCTTAATGCCGATCTCGCTGCCCTTGACGAACTCGCCGTCCACGGTATGAGCCTTTAAAATTTTCTCCGTTAAAGTAAGTCCCATAAATTTCAATCCTTCCGTAAATTTCTGTATCGGATCATTCCTATATAAATTATACAATTTTTTGTCCCCTTTGTCAATGGCATTTTGATTTTAGAGTGATATTTTCCGCTTCCACGGGGGATTTTTTCACAATTGTACAAAAATTTTCTCCCTCGGTGCAAAATTTTTTCCCGCACTTTCGGAAAAATTTTCAAAAACCCCTTGACAAACTTTGAAATGTATGGTATAATAATTTTTGTCATTAAGTAAATGTCGATTAAGTGCATTAAATTTTGATGATTTGATTGCCGCTTTATTGATATTTTATGAATGCGGGTGTAGTTCAATGGTAGAATTCCAGCCTTCCAAGCTGGTCGCGTGGGTTCGATTCCCATCACCCGCTCCACTATTAGAGGCTAGAGGTAAGAAGCCAGAGGCTGGAATTGTCAGCCCTTCACTTGTCTGTTGCCTCTGAAATATGCATCTTTAACTCAGTTGGATAGAGTAACTGCCTTCTAAGCAGTAAGCCGCTGGTTCGAGTCCAGCAAGATGCGCCACGGGCGGTGTCCGGGGGAGTTCCACCCCCCCTACGGCGTTTCCCCTAACGTCGTGCTTCCTCGGGCATTGCCTCCATACGGTGGGTATAGCGTAGTTGGTTAACGCGTCAGTTTGTGGCACTGAAGATCATCGGTTCGAATCCGATTATCCACCCTTAGAATAAACTCCTCTGTCGAATGTGTATGCTCTGTTCGGCGGGGAGTTTTTCTGCTGTCAGAGGCAAGATGTAAAGAGGCAAGAAGCAAGATTTTTTGGGCTTGTCAATGCTCTTGTAAACGCTGTGTGCTGCGGTTTGCAGCGTGGGTTGAACATATGACTGTGAAAGACGGTGAGGATTTATGAACATTTTTGATAAGATCAAACAAAATATTTGCGGCGATTCGGACTCGGACACTGCGGGAGAACGAAAAAAGCCCGACGGGACATCTCCCGATAACAGCGGCCGTATCTGGAAAAAATTTTCTCCGACTTCCAAAGAAAAGGAACGTGCCCGTGAGGCATACCTCAAGATCACCGCCGACGGCTATGCGGCAGGGGATAATTTCAACGCCGATAACGGTTTTAACGATTCATTGCTGCTGCTTGATTCCTTTAACGCTATGCAAAAGAAAAGGTTTATGAAGATATGCCGTGAACTGGCGGAAAGCTGCTGCAATGAAAAGGATTTTTATGATAAAAACCGCCGGGGCTGCCTTTACGACTATGTTTCGGAAAGCTTCGGAAAGCCCGATCTGTCGGTAATGAAAGGCATTTCCCCCGATGATTTTCCGTATTTTCTTGCAGCTGCCGCAGTCTGCAAAAGCGGATATGTCCGTGAGGAGGCTTTGCGCCTCGGGGCGGAGTACCCTATGCTGCTTAGCATTATTACAGGCGGCTTTAACGACCGTGTGAGTGAGGTTCGCACAGCCGCCGAAAAGTCCTTTGATATTGCTTTTGACAGCCTTGCACGGATTATAGATGAAGACCCAGAAAGCTGCGACATTTACCCCGTTTTCAAAATGCACCCGTCGGATAAGCCCGTAAGACCCCGGTACAAGGCGCTTGCCATACTTTTTCGCACACGGGCGAGGGCGGCTGACGTTTCCCGAGGGGGCAGATTTGACAGTGAAAAGCTTGCTGCGGCCGAAAGCCGCCTTGACAGCATTATTATGAAAAATCTTGACGAGGAGACAGTTAAATATCTTGGAAGCTGCTGTATTAAGCTTATTATCGGTTGTTTTGACCCCTGTGACCGTCTGCACGTTTATAGGGAGCTTTTCAAAAAAGGGCTTATAAGCTGGGAATGCGCAAAGCTCATTATGGATAACGACTGTTATATAACGTATATGGGAGGTAATTTTTTGGCAAGCGTTTACACAAAGCCGCCCGAGGAGGGGCTGAGGGAGCTTGCCGCCTGCTCCGACATCCGTGCAAGGTGCAATGCTGCCCGCATTCTTTTTGAAAAATACGGTTTGTGGGAGGGTTCGGAAGCTCTGCTTACCGACCCTGCCGCCTCTGTCCGTGAAACGGCTGTGTTTTATTATGAGAAGCTTTCGGATATGGACTTGCACGGCTTTTACCTTTCGAGGCTGCCCGATATTTCGGCGGTCATTAGTCTTGCACTGTGCAGCCGCACTGGTGAGCAGCGCAGGGCAAGTGCAGAGGCTGTCTGTCCGCTGATAAATTCGGAAAAGACCCGGACGGCAGCGGCGGCTATCTGCTGCCTTGCCGCTGTTGACGGTTCAGACAGCGCCGCCGAAGAGTTCTACGAGCTTATCAAGGACGGGCGCCCGAGGGTCTCAAAGGCAGCGTTAAATGCGTTTTTGCGTTCAGGAAAGCCTGTGGACTGCAAGCGCATTTACGAGGATATTCTGCAAGCGGCAGAACGGCAGAAAAAATGTGCCTTGACAAATCCGCAGCTGTTGGATATAACCGTCCGCCGCCTTACAAGTGCGCTGTATCGGCAGTCCTGTGCGACCGCAAAAAGATTTCCGTGGGTACTGCGGCTGTGCGTTTCGGAAAATGAGAATGTGAGCCGTGAAGCAAGAATTTATGTTAATGGAGTTGTACGCAAGCTTTACGGCATTGGTGACAGGGACAAGGAAGAAATAAGGCAAGCCCTTGAAGAGGTAAAGCAAAAGGGCTTCCGACCGCCGAATGGGTATTTTTACAAGCATATTGAGTTTGTGATAAGGTGACAAATAATCAAACTGCGTTATTGAGTGCAGCAAAAGCAGCCGGAAGGTGTATGTGCTTTCGGCGGCTTTTGGTTTCCTCAGTTATTTACCATCTCCATTATCTGCGCTGTTCTCTCCGCTGCCAGCTGCGGGTTGGTGTCGGGAGAATACGCCGAGGGTGCGTTGGGTATGCCTGCCAGCATAGCGCATTCATAGTCGGATAGGTCGGCAAGCGACTTATCAAAATAGCTTGCTGCCGCCTCGGTCACGCCGTAGTGACCGCTGCCGAAATATATGCTGTTGACATACATCTCAAATATCTCGTCTTTGCTGTATATCCGCTCGATCTCAAAAGCCGTGAACATTTCCGCAAATTTCCTCTCCAGCCGCTTTTCTCCGCTGTAATAGAAATTTTTCGCCAGCTGCTGGGTAATGGTGCTGCCGCCCTGTTCGGGGGCTTTTGCTTTTATGTCGTGCCACAGCGCCCTTGCCACCGCTGTCGGGTCAACGCCGTTATGGCTGTAAAACCGTCTGTCCTCAGCGGCTATAACTGCCTGTATGTAAAAGTCGGGCAGATCCTCCGATTCCGCAAACCCGTTCCTCTCCGAATAGACCGCTGCATACATGGTCTCCACGGGCACGTTCCCTACGGCATTTTTATACATAACATACCCCTGCGCCCCGTAATATACCAGAACGACCGCACCCAAGCTGCATATCATCATCAGCAGCGCCGCCGCATATTTAATTAATTTCCTGCACATCTTTCTCATCGTCGTCTCTTTCCTTTTTTTTATTTTTTTCTTTTTTCTCTATAAATTCCAGTATCCTGTCCATGACCCTCCATACGCCTCTTATCAGCACGAACAATCCGCCCGTGGGTATTATCAGCAGCGTTATTATTCCGCCGAACAGCAGCTGTACTGTGCTGTAGGGCAGCGATCTGCTTTTCATTGCTATCACCTTTCTTCTGTACTTTTTTAATTACTTTTAAAATATATATTTTCACATATGCCTACAGGTGTCGGTATTTCTGTTTATCCTTTCACTATCCTGAAATATGTTCCCGATGTCATCAGATAGACAACTGTATACAGCGCTCCGAATGCAAGGAAGCACAGCAGGGCGACTGCGGCGAAAAGCCCTGTGTCATACAGTCCGAACAGCGCCAGCAGCCTTGTAAGCAGAGGAAATGCAAAGCAGGTATGAACTCCTGCCGCAGCAAGGGGCAGAAAGAAAACCGTCAGCACCTGTGAATTTATGCTTTGCCTTATTTCCCTGTCGGTCATTCCCACCTTTTGCAGCACCTCAAAACGCTGTCTGTCCTCGTATCCCTCCGAGACCTGCTTGTAATACATTATCAGCACCGCAGCGCAGATGAACACCGACCCTAACAGCACTCCAAGAAAGAACAGTCCTCCGTATACGGATATAAAGTCCCCTCGGTTGTCCGCCCGTGATTCGATAAGATAGGAAAAGTATTTTTCGCTTTGGTTCCGGGGGTCATGATTTTGTTCGGAAATATTATTCCAAAGCCTGTCTGCAAGGGTTATCTGTTCCTCGTTGTCAAGCCCTGTGTCAAAGGCGTAATAGTCGTGAACATCATATGCACGTTCTCCGAAAAGCTTCTGCTGCAAGGCGTTCAGTCCGTCAAAGACATTGCCATTCACAAATGCGTAAATATCCCCTGTGACCCCTAAAATAACGCTTGTGCCCGTGGACTTGAAATCCTCCGTTCGGTATTTCACGGAAATTTCCCCGTACTCGTAAATATTCAGGGAATCGTATTTATAATTGCCGTCCTCCACATACAGTATTGCTTCATTGTCCGATACCGTTTCATTTTTACCCATGACCCTGTTGTAATCCTCAATGGAAATAAGGTAGAGATTTTTCAGTTCGGGGATCTCGTCTCCCATTATTTCCTGCCAGTTGTCGGAGGAAAGGTACAGCAGATCATCCTTTAAGGAACAGTCCAAACGGATAAATTTATAATTAAGCACATTCCGGGGCGTGACGTTCATTTCCGTCAGGGCGGTTTGGGTAATGCTGCGGGTAAGGCTTATATATTCCTCATTGTCCGAATAAATCTCAACAGCGATCTCCTGAGGATATCTTTTTCTGAGCATATCCTCCATGCCCGCGAACATACAGGTGGTAGTGGACAGTGTTACCAGCACCATAGTGGAAAGTATGCAAATAGAAGCAAGCCCCGCCCCGTTCCTGCGCATGCGGTAACTCATCTGGGAGACCGATACAAAATGCTTTGTCTGATAATAATATGCTTTGTTTTTTTGCAGCAGCCTGCAAACGGTCACCGACCCTGCCATAAAAAGCAGATACGTGGCAAGAATTACCATAAGCACTGCTACAAAGAAAACACCTATAGATATAATGGGATTTTCCTCGGTCACTGCCATATAATAAGCGCACCCCAGCAGCAGCGTGCCTATAATTGCAAACGGGAGATTGTTGCGGGGGGGCTTTTCGCCCTTGCTGCTGCTTTTCAGCAGTTCAATGGGGCTTGAAGTGTGCACCTTAAAAAGCGAACCTGCCAGAATTATCAGAGAAATGACCCCGAAGCAGATGAGCGCCTCTATTACCGAATCCGCTTTAATATCAAAGGTGTAGGAATTTTCGCCTCCCAGCATTTTTACCAGAAGCATTTCCGAAAGCTTGGAAAAAAGTATGCCGCAAAGCAGTCCGATAATTTCGGAAACAACGTATATAACAGCTGTTTCCCACAGCATTATCCGGGCAATATTTCCCTTGCCCATACCGAGGATATTGTAAAGCCCGAATTCCCGCCGCCGTCTGCGGACAAGGAATGAATTTGTGTAAATAAGGAATGCCGCCGAAAACACGACCACGATAATGCAGCCGAGGACCAGCATTCCCTGCATGATCTCGCCTCCTCTGAGCTCCGCCACCATATCGCTCCTTGCAAGAAACGACACGATATAATACATGGCGATCATTCCCGAGCAGGCAAGAATGTAGGGAAAATACGTCTGACGGTTTTTGGCAATGCCGCTTACGGCAAGCCTTGGGTATAGCAGAAATGAGGTCATTATCAGAATCTCCTTTAGAGGCAAGAAGCAAGAGGCAAGAGTTTTTCCTTGCATACAAGGTTCTGCTTGCGTGCAAGGAAAACCTTGCATATTGTCTCCGCATATTGCCATTGTTGATTTTTAATTTAATTTTTATCGCCCGATGAGATAACGGTCAGGGTATCGGTAATTTTTCTGTACATTTCCCTGTCGCCCTCGCCGCCGCGGTAAAGCTGGTGGAAAACCTCCCCGTCCTTGATGAAAAGCACCCGCCCCGCACGGCTGGCGGCTTTTACCGAGTGGGTCACCATAAGTATGGTCTGTCCCTCTCTGTTCAACTGCGCAAAAAGCTCCAGCAGCTCGTCGGAGGCCTTTGAGTCCAGCGCTCCCGTGGGTTCGTCCGCCAGAAGCATTTTCGGCTCGGTTATCATTGCCCTTGCCGCAGCAGTCCGCTGCTTTTGGCCTCCCGAAAGCTCATAGGGGTATTTGTCCAGCAGTGCGTCTACATTAAGACGCTTTGCGGCGGGCAGCAGGCGTTTTTCCAGTTCTTTTACAGGCGTGCCCATAAGCACCAGAGGCAATAGGATATTGTCTCTGACGGTGAATGTGTCCAGCAGGTTAAAATCCTGAAAAACAAAGCCTAAATTATCCCGCCTGAATGCGGCAATGTCCCGTTCCTTTATTTTTGAAAGCTCACGCCCCTCCAGCATAACGCTGCCCGAGGTGGGCTTGTCAAGGGCAGCCAGTATGTTCAGCAGCGTGGTCTTGCCCGAGCCGCTCTCGCCCATGATAGCGATATATTCGCCCTTTTGCACGGTGAAGCTCACATTTTTAAGAGCCGCCACCTTATTCGTCCCCAGCCGTGATGTGTAAATTTTTTTCACATTGCTTACTTCCAGTACATTCATTTTGTTCATATCCTCCCGATAATGTGCAGGAGAGTGTTCTCCGTTCATTTTTCTTGCCATTCCTTTCTTTATGTTTTGGGTTCTGTAATCATTATAACAAAAAAAGAAAATGTCCGCCATAGATTCGGCTTACATTTTCCTTACATTTTTGTAAGATTGGGGCGAGTTTTTTATTTTATAAAGTATTGACAATGTTACCGCACCGTGATATAATAATATGTGAAAGGAGCGGATATTGATGAGTACAATAAATATACAAATAGACAGTGAGACCGGTAATCGTGCGCAGGAATTATTTTCATCTCTCGGAATGGATATGAGCACAGCCGTAAATATTTTTATACGTCAGGCGCTGGAATTTAACGGGATCCCTTTTCCCATTCAAAGAAGATACAATGCCGAAACGGAAAAAGCCATTAGTGATGCCGAAATGGGAATAGGACTGAGCAAGCCCTACAACTCCATTGAGGAGCTTAAGGAGGCGCTTCATGCTGACGATCCGATTTCAGAGTAAATTTACAAAAGATTTCAAGCTCATGCTGAAAAGGGGTTATAATGAAGATGAACTGTGGGCTGTGGTAGATATTATAGCCAGTGGGGAGCCGCTGCCGCCGAAGTACAGCGATCACCCCTTGATCGGCAATTATGTCGGATATAGAGAATGTCATATCAGACCGGATTGGCTTTTGATATATAAAATAAATGATGAAGAGTTGCTTCTTGTGCTTACAAGAACCGGATCGCATTCTGATTTATTTTGAGTTTTCTCTCCCATGCGGGGGAGGAATTTTTTTTGATCCTTTGCTTATGGATTTGCAGCTACTCGAAATTTATCGTTTCTCTGCCAAGGGATATCTTTACAATAAGCCCATTGTCGCAGTTTTCCGCCCAGATGCCGTGACCCAGCTTGCGGCATATCTTTCGGCATAAGTACAGACCTACGCCGCTGGCTTTTTTATCCAGCCTGCCTCCCTCGCCCGTGAAGCCCTTTTCAAAAATTCTCGGCAGATCCTCCGGGGCAACGCCGCCTCCGCTGTCCTTTATGCATAAAACGCTGTCACAGGCATAGATCTCTATTCCTCCCGATCTTGTGTATTTTACGGCGTTGGACATTACCTGTTCGATAACAAAGACCAGCCATTTTTCGTCGGTTATCACCCGCAGCCCCGTTTCTTTTACCGAAAGGGTCAGCCGCCTGCGGATAAGCTGGGAATAAAAGCGGCCTGCCCCCTGTTTTACGATATCGTCAAGGGGGTATTCCTTTATGACAAAATCGCTGCTCTCGGAGGAAAGGCGAACGAAGCAAAGCGCCATTTGAACGTAATGCTCCACCCTGTCCAGTTCCTCACGCAGCTCGGCGCTGTCGGCTTCGGACAGTTCGCCTCTCTGCAGGATAAGACCCATGGCGGCAATGGGTGTCTTTATCTGGTGCGCCCAAAGGGTGTAGCAGTCGGTCATTTCCGAAACGGTGGCGGTAAGGCGGTTTTCGCTTTCTTTAAGGGAACCGTGCAGCAGACGGATAAGGGTATCGTAATCCTCTTCAATGCCCTTGCCGGGCGTTGGCAGGAATTCGTCTGTATAAATTATTTCATCCCGAAGCTTTACCAGTGCACGGTGCTTTTTGGCGAAGCTGCGGAAGTCTGCTGCGGATAAGATAAGCATAAAAAATCCGCTGACAGCCAGACCGTACAATACAGCCTCTATGGGCAGGGAATACAGTGCGAACACTATGCCGAAAGCTATTCCCGCAAGCAGCCATGCGGCAATGGTTTTGGCTCGGGAGCGGAGATATGCCGTGAGAATTTTCATAGTCATACAGGGTCAGCCCCCTTTGAATTGGTGTAGCAAGGACAAAAACATAGCAAGTGCATAAAAGCATATCAAGCGCACACACTCAGCTTGGGTTTCCAACGTGGGTACCCCTTTTGGAAACCCGAGTGAAGTGAGTGCGCTTGTTAGCCTTAGCTTTGCCTCCTTGCGCCAGGTTCGGGAATTTCTCTGCCCTCGGATATGGCTGCTTTGAACCATGCCTCCTTGGCGGCAATGACCTTTGCGATAACGTCCTCAAAGCTGTTGCCCTCGGCGGCACAGCCCCGCAGCTCGGGGAAACAAGCTGCATACCCGCCCTCGCTGTCATCGGGGATTATCTCCATTTTGTATGGCAGTGCCATGTATTCCTCTAAAGTTTTCATATCGGTTTTCTCCTTTTCTGTTATTTTGCCGGACAGGCAATTATGTACTCTATTAAAGTGCACTTCAAACCCGGCTGCCGTTTCATTTAAAATGTACGGTATGGCAGGTTTTTCGTTTCCTGCCTCTTGCCTCTGACTTCTTGCCTCTAACAGCAAGCCCGTATAACATTTTGCAGCCTGCGGACAAATTCGGTGCAGCCCGAGTTCGTCTGCTGGATAAAGTAAAGCATATACAGGTTATTCACGGGGTCGACCGAGAAATAACAGCCCAGCCAGCCGTCCCAGCCGTATTCCCCGGGACTGCCGCCCATGCCTGCGGCGGCAGGGTCGGTGAGAATGCGCATAAATGCGCCGTAGCCGTGACCTATCATGCTGTCCCAGACAGGGGGGCACTGCTCGGGCGTCAGGAAATTGCGGGTCATCAGCTCCACGGTCTGCCGCCCTAAGATCCGCACGCCCTTATATGCGCCTCTGCCTGCCAGCATTCCTACGAATTTTTCATAGTCCTCCAGTGTGGAAACAAGCCCTGCGCCTCCCGATTCAAAGGCGGGCGGCTCACTGTAGTCGGTAAGGCAGAGGGAAAATTCCTTATAGGGCACCATGGTCTGTGAATCGCCCTCGCACTTGCGGTCATAGGCGGTGACCAGTCTGTTGTACTTTTCGGGGGGTATCCAGAAGTCTGTGTCGTTCATACCGAGAGGCCCGAAAATTTCCTCCCGCATAAATTCCGAAAGCTTTTTCCCCGAGATCATCTCGATTACAGCCCCCAGCACGTCTGCCGATGCTCCGTACATCCAGCGCAGTCCGGGCGTGAAGGACAGGGGGCATTTTCCCATTTCACGGGCAAAGTCGGCGGTACTGAGCAGCTCGCCGCCTTTAAGGTAGCAGTCTGCCTGCCGCCCCCAGACCTCTCCTATTTTATGTCCCGAGGGGGTGTCTTCGGGATAGGGGATACCCGAGGTCATAGTCAGAAGGTCACGGAGGGTAATGTCACGCTCGGCGGGGCGGCTGCCCTTTTCGTCCAGTACCATGGGGTTTTCAAAGGTTGGTATGAACCACTTCAGGGGATAGCGCAGCTCGATCTTTCCCCGCTCCAGCAAGATCATCAGGGCGGCGGCGGTCACGGGCTTTGTGAGGGAAAAGAGGCGGAAGATAGCTCCGTCCCCCATGGGAAGCTGCTTTTCGGCGTCCGCCCAGCCGAAGGATTCACGGAAGATGTTTTCCTCCCCCTTGAATACGCTGAGTCTGCCGCCCATGGCAACCTTTTGCTCCACGGCGCTTTGAAGCATGGGTGACAGGTATTTCAGATTTTCGTACATAAAGATCACGGCCTTTCTTAGAAGTTAGAGGTTAGAAGTTAGAGGTTAGAAATTTTTGCGTTGTGCGATTTGAATGGTTTTATGTGAATGATTTTGTGCACTTATACGAAATTGCGGGTATACGGATTTGTTTGCATAAAGCTATTGACAGGTATGAGCATTTGTGATATAATATGTGTAGGGGGAAAATAATTTGCGTTAAGCTCTGCGAACAGCTTCGGATTTGGTTTTCGCAGTTCATTATATCAAAATGCCGCTGTACCGTTTGGGTATTTCAATTACACATCAAAGCCAATGCAGCGAACGGGGGGGATTTTCATGCTCCTGTAATAAGTTATTGATAATTAGCGAAAAGAAGTCCGGAACGGTTGAACAGGCGGCAAAGCAGATTTTTACCTTTCGGCCGCAGGCGGTTTTTTCGCAGACGCTTCCGAAATTACAGGTTCAAAATCCGTATCCGAATTTGCGGGTATCAGAAAATATTTTATTTCGCTCTCGCCCACGGTATTATCGGTGCAGTATCTTATATACACCATATTTTTCATAATATAGATAAAATCTCCCATATGCTTTTCTTTAAGCTTCTGCAAATTATCAAGCTTATCTCCGGCGGCAGCGGGGGTGCAGAATTCCCGCATTGCGCCTTTATAGCGTATTTCAAGAACGGATAACGGCGTACCGTTTTCATCAACCCAGTATTCGTTATTTGTAATATCCAGCATTACCCATTTATTCAGCGTGCTGTCCCAGACCTCGTTTACAACGTGACAGTCGCTGTCGTATTCCGAATTCGGGATTATCCAGACTTTTCGTGCATACAAATTCAGGGCAAGACACATTTCGTTAAGTATCTGAGCCTTGTTCCGGCAGTTTATCCCGTGTTTTTTGTTGTCCAGGCTGTATTCCAGCAAAGAGACAGCATTCATTTCAACGTGATTATCGAAATTGCTTTCATGGGTCAGACGTGGAGCAAATTCATTCATAAGGCGCAGCGCTTTTTCAAATTCCGTGCCGCTGCCTGCAACACTTTCGATTTTGTATCTGCTTTTAAGCTCGGCATATTCGTTATTTGTGAAATCGTAAGTAAATTCGCAGCTTTCGCCGTCTTTAAATTCAAGACTGCTGCGCAGTATACCCGCTTCCATTATGTAAATTTCATCCGTACTTTGCAGATAGCTGTCAAAGCCAAAGAATGAAAAATATATATTTAAGATTATGCTTGCGATAAGGGCGGCGGTCAGAATGCCGATACAGATACACATTTTGTTGATTCGTTTTGTTTTATTCATTACGTCAGCCTCCTATCGGAAACAAGATACAAGAAGCAAGAATATGTGTGCTTTTGCGGGCTGTAAAAATATCCTGCCTCTTGCAGTGAAAGTCAGCCCCGGATTGTCCGCACCCGAACGGAAATATATGTCCTTGTCGGGGAAGTCCGCTAATTGTTCTTCGCTTCCGGAACTTTCACAAGCACCACGTCCCTTTTTGGCTCGGGCGGCTTGGGAGTAAGTGCGGGAGATTGCACAGGGGGTTTTTTAGCCCGTGAACTCAGTCCGAAAGCCTTTTTGGTAACGGAATTTCCCGCTGCCCTTCTGAAAGGGGGATTTTTTACGGGGGCTTCCTTTTGCACGGGCGCAGGCTCGGGAGGCAGGTCACGGACGCAGGCAAGTCCCGTAAAGCGGCTCTTGGAATCAAGAATGCCCATGGCGCAGGTCTTGTCGGGCTTTTTCCCCTCCTCGGCGATTGCCACCACTCCTGTACAGAATCGGTAGATAAGGTCCCACTCGGGACAGCTCCAGCCTTTTGGTGCGTGGAGCAATATCACGTCATACTGAGATGAAAGATAGTTCAGCAGTCCCCCGAAGCAGGAGGCGGAGAACACCGCAGGGGGGGCGGGATAGGCTTTTTTGTCGCAGATTATATCCACGCCCTTTCTTGCGTTGGGCACAAGGATATCCCAGACGGTACAGCTGCCTGCTGCCATATCCACCAGACCGCCTTTGCCTGTTTTGCGGAAAATTTTGCCGATAACGGGATTCTTCAGGTCGCACTCGATAAGGGCAGTGCGGCAGCCCTGTTCCGCTAAGGCGCAGGAAAGGTAGGCGGCAAAGGTGCCGTCAATGGGCACTGCACGGGGAATATGTCCCGGCTCGGGATGTTCCTCGGGCTTGTGGGCGGCGCAAACGGCGATAACGGCGCATTTGTCCGATGTAAGGGCGTGTTCCGCAAGCACCTTTGCGGCGTGGGTGTATCCGCTTTTTTCAAGGCCTTGGGGGGCGGCGCTGTCGGCTGTGCCGAGACTTTGCGCTTTTATCATGGCTGTTTCTATGTAGCGCTTGCCCGGGACGGGACGGGGTGCGCCTTTTCTGCGGTTCCTTTCGGCGCTTTGAGCCTGTTTCGCACGGCGTTTTTTGCGGTGACTTTTTTCACGGACGGTATAAGCTGCCTTGAAATAGACGCTTCCCGATATTATCCCGATACATAAGGCTATTGCAGTAAAGGGCAATACGGGTTCGTTTTCCGGGTCGCAGTAGGAGATCACCCTGAAGCTTCCGCCCTCGAAATTCTTCTCCAGATAGTTTATCAGCTTGCCGAGGATTATGGGGGCTTCTCCGGGTGAATCAAGCCCTGTAAGAGTTATAACGACCCCGTCGGAATTTCCCAGGCGGTCTATTGTAAGGTAATCGGTCAGCATGGTGACGGAAAGGGAGGTGTCACGGGCGGCGGTTTCCAGCGCTTCGGCGGAAAGGGACGCCTGCCGCAGCAGGGAGACCTTGCGGGCGGTATAGTCTATACCGTAATTTCCGGTCATTGCCGTTTCGGCGCTGTCGGTGAAATAGATAAGCGCTGAGGCGGTTTTGGGGTGATGGGAAAATGCGCAGAGCAGGCTCCCTCCCATAAATATCACCGCTGTGAGTATCACCGACTCCATGAGGGTGATCCAGACGTATTTAAAGGGAAGCTTTGATTTAGCTTTATCCTTGGACATTTTTTTCACTGCCTTTTTCAAAGGTTAGAGGTAAGAGGTTAGAATGTTTCCCGGATTTGCACTGTGAAAATTTGGCAAAAGTCAATATGATCTGAAGTTACCGGGCAGCAAAATACATACCGCTTTGATCTGACATAGCGCTTTGCTGCCGATCAGAGCTTGCGCTTGCGGCGGACGTTTTTCATACGGCGTTTTTTCTTGGATTTTATTGAGGCGAACACTACCGTGTAGATCACGATAAGCGCTGCGGCTGCTGCCGCTGCCGCCACGAACCATTTGGAGGAAACGAACTGCTTTGCCTTGTCAATGCTGTAGGACAGCTGTGACATGGAAACATCCGTCTGGGCGGCAAGGTCTACGGTGCATATTTCCTCGCCCGCAAGGGTCAATGTATATTTGCCCAGTACCTGCCCTTTGGTCACAGGGGCGGTTATGGTGCCGTCCTCATTAAGCAGGGATTCGTCCACGGTGATCTTTTCCTTAAGGCGGGAGGTGTCAATGGTGGAGAGCCACATACAGCTGTAGCTTTCCGCTGTTACGAGTCTCACGAAATCGCTGTTTTCACCGAAACGCACCTGCAGTTCGCTGGCTTCCTTGCCTGCCTGCACCAGCTGGGTGAACTCGAAATTATCGAAAGCCCATTCGTAGAGCTGTTTATGGTCCTCATACTGGAGGTATATGGCGTTGCCCTCCTCGTCATACTGGGGCGAGCCTAAGGTAACGAGCATATAGTTGTTGCCGTCCCGTGAGCCGAGGGTGGCGAGGTTTCTGCCCGATTCGTCGAGGGTGCCTGTTTTATAGCCCTTGGCGTACTGGTAATAATAGGATGAGGAGCGGTTCAGCATACTGTTTGTATGGTAGATATTCGCCCAGCCCTCGCCGTTGTAGTTGGTGGGCTTCATTTCGTAATAGGGCGTGGTGGCTATTTCCGTAAGCTTGGGGTAGTTTTCCACGGCGTATTTGAGTATTTTCGCCATATCACGGGCGTTGGTATACTGGTTGTCGTCGTAAAGCCCGTGGGGGTTTACAAAATGTGTTCCTGTGCAGCCGATGACCTTTATTTTCTCGTTCATCATATCCACGAAATTGGATATGCTCTGCCCGCCCACGTGGTAGGCGAGTATGCCCGCAGATTCGCAGGCGGATTTCAGCATAAGGGAATAAAGCAGGTCGGTAACTGTGGTTATCTCGCCTCTTGAAAGTCCCACTGTGGACGGGTTCTGGCCGTAAAGCTCGTCAAAGACCACCAGGGGCGCTTCAAAGGAGGTATTGTCGATATCCTCGATATTATCCAGCACCACCATGGCGGTGACTATTTTTGTAAGGGATGCGGGGTACATTTTTTTATCGGCGTTTTTCTCGTAGATGACCACGTCTTTATCAAGGTTTATCATCACTGCGGCTTCGCTGGAGATAGTAAAGTTGGGGCTGAAGGTGACCGCAGACGCCTGCGCTCCTGTAAGCGGGGAGACTATCCATGTGAATGTTACTGCCAGACAGACTAATAAGGCTGAGATTTTTTTCGGAGATGTCATTTTTGTTAATTCCTTTCCTGCTTTTTTATGGGAAATTTCGAGGTTTATATTTTAACGGAATTTCCACAATAATTTAATAAGTATTTAATATATGCTTTGCCGGGGGGTAAAATGCTTGTACACTTCTATTATACCAAATTAAAGGGGGGTCTGTAAAGGGGTTTTATGAGGTTTTTACTAATTTGTAATCTTTGACGTGTTTTTTTACCTTTTTTTTGAATATGAATGATATTTATAAACAAAAGGTTAATGGTAAGGACATAATTATATGATATAATATAATTAATAATGTGTTGTGTGCTCAGACGCCGCAGGGCTTTTTTTCCCCTCAGGCGCCGGGGGAGTGGCTTTGTACCCCTCAAACGCCGGGGGAGTGGCTCTTTCCCCTTCACACGCCGAGAACGACAGGCAGTTGTGACTTGCCTGTGTAAATGAAATGTGACTTTGTTGGCGGAGTGCTTGACTTGACTGGCAACTGCAAGTGAAGGTGCAAAGGGGAACACCCAAAGAGAGGGGAGGGGGGTTCATGCAAATAGGGGGCGTGGGTCACC